>NZ_JBJQJO010000008.1:0-225618 GCF_046487395.1 Escherichia sp. WS1450 | reverse complement strand
GCCGGTATGGAACGGGCAGACGCTGACGTTCGTGCAGGACCGACCGTCGGATAAGGTGTGGACCTATAACCGCAGTAATGTGGTGATGCCGGATGATGGCGCGCCGTTCCGTTACAGCTTCAGCGCCCTGAAGGACCGCCATAATGCCGTTGAGGTGAACTGGATTGATCCGAATAACGGCTGGGAGACGGCGACAGAGCTTGTTGAAGATACGCAGGCCATTCTCCGTTACGGTCGTAACGTCACGAAGATGGATGCCTTTGGCTGTACCAGCCGGGGGCAGGCACACCGCGCCGGGCTGTGGCTGATTAAAACGGAACTGCTGGAAACGCAGACCGTGGATTTCAGCGTGGGTGCCGAAGGGCTTCGCCATGTGCCGGGTGATGTTATTGAAATCTGCGATGATGACTATGCGGGGATCAGCATCGGCGGGCGCGTGCTGGCTGTGAACAGCCAGACCCGGACGCTGACGCTCGACCGTGAAATCACGCTGCCATCCTCCGGTACCACGCTGATAAGCCTGGTTGACGGAAGTGGCAATCCGGTCAGCGTGGAGGTCCAGTCCGTCACCGACGGCGTGAAGGTAAAAGTGAGCCGTGTTCCTGACGGCGTTGCCGGATACAGCGTATGGGGGCTGAAGCTGCCGACGCTGCGCCAGCGCCTGTTCCGCTGCGTGAGTATCCGTGAGAACGATGACGGCACGTATGCCATCACCGCCGTGCAGCATGTACCGGAAAAAGAGGCCATCGTGGATAACGGGGCGCACTTTGACGGCGACCAGAGCGGCACGGTGAATGGTGTCACGCCGCCAGCGGTGCAGCACCTGACTGCCGAAGTCACCGCAGACAGCGGGGAATATCAGGTGCTGGCGCGCTGGGACACGCCGAAGGTGGTGAAGGGGGTGAGCTTTATGCTTCGCCTGACCGTGGCAGCGGATGACGGCAGTGAGCGGCTGGTCAGCACGGCCCGGACGACGGAAACCACATACCGCTTCACGCAACTGGCGCTGGGGAACTACAGGCTGACAGTCCGGGCGGTAAATGCGTGGGGACAGCAGGGCGATCCGGCATCGGTATCGTTCCGGATTGCCGCACCGGCAGCGCCGTCTCGGATTGAGCTGACACCGGGCTATTTTCAGATAACCGCCACGCCGCATCTTGCGGTTTATGACCCGACGGTACAGTTTGAGTTCTGGTTCTCGGAAAAACGGATTGCGGATATCAGGCAGGTTGAAACCACAGCCCGCTATCTTGGCACGGCGCTGTACTGGATAGCTGCCAGTATCAATATCAGGCCGGGCCATGATTATTGTTTTTACGTTCGCAGTGTGAACACCGTTGGCAAATCGGCATTCGTGGAAGCCGTCGGTCGGGCGAGCGATGATGCGGAAGGTTACCTGGATTTTTTCAAAGGCCAGATAACCGAATCCCATCTCGGTAAAGAGCTGCTGGAAAAAGTCGACCTGACGGAGGATAACGCCAGCAGACTGGATGAGTTTTCGAAAGAGTGGAAAGACGCCAACGATAAATGGAATGCCATGTGGGGCGTCAAAATTGAGCAGACCGAAGACGGTAAGCATTATGTCGCGGGGCTTGGCCTCAGCATGGAGGATACAGAGGAAGGCAAACTGAGCCAGTTTCTGGTTGCCGCCAATCGTATCGCGTTTATTGACCCGGCAAACGGGAATGAAACGCCGATGTTTGTGGCGCAGGGCAACCAGATATTCATGAACGATGTGTTCCTGAAACGCCTGACGGCCCCCACCATTACCAGCGGCGGCAATCCTCCGGCATTTTCCCTGACACCGGACGGGCGGCTGACGGCGAAAAATGCGGATATCAGTGGCAGTGTGAATGCGAACTCCGGGACGCTCAACAACGTCACGATAAATGAGAACTGTCAGATTAAGGGGAAACTGTCAGCCAACCAGATTGAAGGCGATATTGTCAAAACGGTCAGCAAGTCTTTCCCCCGCACGAACAGTTATGCCAGCGGCACCATCACGGTAAGAATCAGTGATGATCAGAAATTTGACCGGCAGGTCATGATACCGCCAGTGTTATTCCGCGGTGGTAAGCATGAGAATTTCAACAGTAATAACCAACAGTCATACTGGTATTCAACCTGCCGGTTAAGAGTGACCCGCAATGGTCAGGAGATTTTTAATCAGTCCACGACGGATGCTCAGGGCGTATTTTCTTCAGTTATAGATATGCCTGCCGGACAGGGGACACTGACACTGACATTCACCGTATCTTCATCAGGAGCGAATAACTGGACACCAACAACCAGTATCAGCGATCTGCTGGTTGTGGTGATGAAGAAATCCACAGCAGGTATCAGTATCAGCTGAATTTTATAACCCATAACGGGCGTCAGAAATGACGCCTTTTTTATTGCAGAAAAGCGAGAGGTAATTATGCGTAAACTTTATGCCGCCATTTTGTCCGCAGCCATTTGTCTGGCCGTATCCTGTGCGCCTGCATGGGCGTCTGAACATCAGTCCACGCTGAGCGCGGGGTATCTTCATGCCCGGACCAACGTTCCCGGCAGTGATGATCTTAACGGGATTAACGTGAAATACCGTTATGAGTTTACGGACACGCTGGGGATGGTGACGTCATTCAGCTATGCAGAAGACAAGAATCGCCAGCTGACTCATTACAGCGATACCCGCTGGCATGAAGATTCCGTGCGTAACCGCTGGTTCAGCGTGATGGCGGGGCCGTCTGTGCGCGTGAATGAATGGTTCAGCGCGTATGCGATGGCGGGTGTGGCTTACAGCCGTGTTTCGACTTTCTCCGGAGATTATATCCGCGTAACTGACAACAAGGGGAAAAAGCACGATGTGCTGACCGGAAGTGATGACGGTCGCCACAGCAACACGTCTCTGGCGTGGGGGGCTGGCGTGCAGTTTAACCCGACCGAATCCGTGGCCATTGATATTGCTTATGAAGGCTCAGGCAGTGGTGACTGGCGCACTGACGGTTTCATCGTGGGTGTCGGTTATAAATTCTGATTAGCCAGGTAACACAGTGTTATGACAGCCCGCCGGTTCAGGCGGGCTTTTTTGTGGGGTGAATATGGCAGTAAAGATTTCAGGTGTACTGAAAGACGGCACAGGAAAACCGGTACAGAACTGCACAATCCAGCTGAAAGCAAAACGTAACAGCAACACGGTGGTGGTGAACACGCTGGCCTCAGAAAATCCGGATGAAGCCGGGCGTTACAGTATGGACGTTGAGTACGGTCAGTACAGCGTTATTCTGTTGGTGGAGGGATTCCCGCCGTCACATGCCGGGACCATCACCGTGTATGAAGATTCTCAACCCGGTACGCTGAATGATTTTCTCGGTGCCATGACGGAGGATGATGCCCGTCCGGAGGCACTGAGACGTTTTGAACTGATGGTGGAAGAGGTGGCGCGTAACGCGTCCGCGGTGGCACAGAACACAGCAGCCGCGAAGAAGTCAGCCAGCGATGCCAGCACATCAGCCCGTGAGGCGGCAACCCATGCGACTGATGCTGCAGGCTCAGCACGCGCAGCCAGCACGTCAGCCGGACAGGCCGCTTCGTCGGCTCAGTCAGCGTCTTCCAGCGCAGGAACGGCATCAGCAAAGGCCACTGAAGCATCAAAAAGTGCTGCCGCTGCAGAGTCCTCAAAAAGCGCGGCGGCCACCAGTGCCGCTACGGCAAAAACGTCAGAAACGAATGCGGCAGCGTCACAACAATCAGCAGCCACTTCTGCATCCACCGCGACCACGAAAGCGTCAGAAGCAGCCACTTCAGCACGGGATGCGTCGGCTTCAAAAGAGGCGGCAAAATCATCAGAAACGAACGCAGCCTCGAGCGCCAGCAGCGCAGCTTCCTCGGCTACGGCGGCAGGAAATTCCGCGAAGGCGGCAAAAACGTCCGAGACGAACGCCAAGGCTTCTGAAACGGCAGCGGAACAGAGTGCCTCCGCAGCAGCAGGCTCAAAAACAGCGGCTGCGTCGTCTGCCAGTGCAGCGTCAACAAGTGCCGGGCAGGCCTCAGCCAGTGCCACTGCCGCCGGAAAATCGGCAGAAAGCGCTGCATCGTCCGCTTCAACAGCTACAACGAAGGCTGGCGAAGCCGCTGAACAGGCCAGCGCAGCAGCGAGGTCTGCATCCGCAGCGAAGACATCCGAAACGAATGCGAAAGCGTCGGAAACCAGTGCAGAATCCTCAAAAACGGCAGCCGCATCGTCAGCCAGTTCGGCGGCGTCATCGGCATCATCTGCGTCTGCTTCAAAAGATGAGGCGACCAGACAGGCGTCAGCAGCGAAGGGCAGCGCCACGACGGCATCCACGAAGGCGACAGAGGCAGCTGGCAGTGCGACGGCGGCAGCACAGAGCAAAAGTACAGCAGAATCCGCGGCAACGCGCGCTGAGACAGCAGCAAAACGGGCAGAGGATATTGCATCCGCCGTGGCGCTTGAGGATGCGAGCACGACGAAAAAGGGGATAGTACAGCTCAGCAGTGCGATCGACAGCACTTCCGAGTCACTGGCGGCAACGCCAAAAGCAGTTAAGGCCGCGTATGACCTGGCTAACGGGAAATACACCGCACAGGATGCAACGACAGCACAGAAAGGGATAGTTCAGCTCAGCAGCGCGACCAACAGCACGTCTGAAACGCTGGCGGCAACGCCAAAGGCAGTAAAAGCAGCCAATGACAATGCTGAGAAACGTCTGCAGAAAGATCAGAACGGTGCGGATATCCCTGGCAAAGACACCTTTACGAAAAATATTGGTGCCTGCCGCGCCTTCGGTGGGTCAGTAAGCACAACAACAGGAGACTGGACGACTGCACAGTTTATCGAGTGGCTGGATTCTCAGGGAGCATTTAACCATCCATACTGGATGTGCAAGGGTTCCTGGTCTTATGGCAATAATAAAATCATTACTGATACTGGCTGCGGTAATATTCATCTCGCCGGAGCTGTCATTGAAGTAATGGGGATAAAGTCAGCGATGACGATCCGCATTACCACACCGACCACCTCCACTGGTGGTGGAACAACTAACGCCCAGTTTACCTATATTAATCACGGAACAGATTATTCACCTGGCTGGCGAAGGGACTATAACTCCAGAAATAAGCCAACGGCATCAGAGATCGGGGCGTTACCGTCAGGTGGAACAGCAGTATCATCAGTTAATCTGGCTTCAAAAGGTCGGGTAATCGCGCTGACAGACAATACGCAGGGGGCAACAGGTCTTGAGTTATACGAGGTGTATAACAACGGATATCCAACAGCGTATGGAAATATCATTCACCTGAAAGGGATGACAGCCGTTGGCGAAGGTGAGTTACTCATCGGCTGGAGTGGTACAAGCGGTGCTCATGCTCCGGCATTTATTCGTTCACGACGGGATACGACCGACGCAAACTGGTCGCCGTGGGCGCAGCTTTACACCTCAGCTCATCCTCCTGCAGAGTTTTATCCAGTCGGTGCACCAATCCCGTGGCCATCAGATACCGTTCCGTCTGGTTATGCCCTGATGCAGGGGCAGACTTTTGACAAATCTGCATACCCGAAACTTGCAGCCGCTTATCCGTCAGGCGTGATCCCTGATATGCGTGGCTGGACGATTAAGGGCAAACCTGCCAGTGGTCGGGCTGTATTGTCTCAGGAACAGGACGGCATTAAATCGCACACCCACAGCGCCAGCGCATCCAGTACGGATTTGGGGACGAAAACCACATCGTCGTTTGATTACGGCACTAAATCCACGAATAACATCGGGGCGCATACGCACAGTGTGAGCGGTACAGCCGCAAGTGCCGGAAACCATACTCATAGTGTCACAGGCGCATCAGCAGTCAGCCAGTGGTCACAAAATGGGTCAGTACATAAGGTAGTGTCTGCGGCCAGTGTGAATACAAGTGCTGCAGGAGCGCACACTCATAGTGTCAGCGGCACAGCTGCATCTGCAGGTGCTCACGCACATACTGTCGGTATTGGTGCTCATACGCACTCGGTTGCGATTGGCTCACATGGACACACCATCACCGTTAACGCTGCTGGTAACGCGGAAAACACCGTCAAAAACATCGCATTTAACTATATTGTGAGGCTTGCATAATGGCATTCAGAATGAGTGAACAACCACGGACCATAAAAATTTATAATCTGCTGTCCGGAACTAATGAATTTATTGGTGAAGGTGATGCATATATTCCGCCTCATACAGGTCTGCCAGCAAACAGTACCGATATTGCACCGCCAGATATTCCGGCTGGTTTCGTGGCTGTTTTCAACAGTGATGAGTCATCGTGGCATCTCGTTGAAGATCATCGGGGTAAAACGGTTTATGACGTGGCTTCCGGCGACGCGTTATTTATTTCTGAACTCGGCTCATTACCGGAAAATGTCACCTGGTTATCCCCGGAAGGGGAGTTTCAGAAGTGGAACGGCACAGCCTGGGTGAAGGATACGGAAGCAGAAAAACTGTTCCGGATCCGGGAGGCGGAAGAAACAAAAAACAGCCTGATGCAGGTAGCCAGTGAGCATATAGCGCCGCTTCAGGATGCTGTGGATCTGGAGATCGCAACGGAGAAAGAAACCTTGTTGCTGGAAGCCTGGAAAAAGTATCGGGTGTTGCTGAATCGTGTTGATACATCAACTGCACCGGATATTGAATGGCCAGCCCTACCGTAGGGTAAGATATATAAATTCTATAATTAGAAGTATCTTTCCATTTAAGGCTAGGAAGGGGGGCTTGGAAAACGTAAGGAATCTCACACCGAGATTATTTTTATATATCAGGTGTCTGATTTTTTGCTTTAGCTCTTAAAATGGTTTGCCGCGAGGTTTTGAATTCTTGGGCAATGTCACTTATATTTATACCTGACTTAATTTGCTCTAGTACCCTCTGTATTTGTTCATCATTTAACACAGGTGGGCGACCAAATCGCTTTCCTGCGCCCCGTGCTCTTAATATCCCTGAATGAGTACGCTCAAGTAAAAGGTCTCGCTCAAATTCAGCGACTGCTGAAATTACTTGCATCATCATTTTTCCAGGTGGACTGGTCAGGTCAACGCCCCCCAATGCTAAGCAATGCACTTTGATACCTGCTTTGGTCAGTTGTTCCACCGTTTTACTGATATCCATTGGATTACAACCGAGGCGATCCAGTTTTGTGACAATCAATGCATCACCTCTTTTCAGTCGATCAAGCAACTGGTTAAAACCAGGACGCTCACTGGTTGCTGCTGAGCCGCTAATTTGTTCTTCAATTATTTGCTGAGATTTGATGTTAAAACCTGCACTTTCGATTTCCCGACGTTGATTTTTGGTTGTTTGTTCCAGAGTTGATACCCGACAGTAAGCATAAATTCGAGACATAGTGAGATCTTCTATACGAAATTGGTGTACATATCATAATGCATCTCAGAAAATAATTTTGATTATTTTTGTACATATTTGTATGTACACGTTCGAAAATAAACGAATGCGTATGCAACCCCGTAATTTTGGTGAGATCCAAAATCGATTTTGTGAAAAATGGCCTTAACTCGGTTTGTTTTTCGAGTTCCGGGCGGACTCAAGGAAGAAGAATAGTGTTGCGTGTTATTTTAACCAGATTTCAAGTTGTTTGGTCGTGGAAAAGTGGAGCAAAATGTTGTTAAAGTGGAAAAATGATAAAAAAGTAAGTTTATTATATTACATTTTACCATTTAAATTTTTGTTGTCTTTAAGAACTGATATCGCTGTTTGTAATAATTCTTTGTTATCCAGCCATGACTTTTTCTTTATGTTTCCTTCAATGTGATCAAGCAATGTTCTGGTATTGATAGGTCTTCCCTGTTTTGCTACTTCCATTACAGCATCCCCTAGGATAATTCTTACTTCAGGAAGCTGCGCAGGGAACCACTTTAGGGTGTCTTTTGATTTCATGAAGATATTCCTTAAAATATTATTGATTTTCATTGCGATATTGTATGTCTGATTCAGTATATGTTGACTTATACATCGGTTTTGTCTGGGTTATTGGATATGCCAATCCCTAATTTTATTAGAGCATGACTAAAAATGCTGAATATGATAAGGAGCGAAGTGATTATCAGTATGCTGTTCATATAGCCTCGAATTAGTAATGTGTTATATATGATATAGTTGACAATTTTTATCCTGGGGGTTCTTAAAGTTCGTAGATAAACATTGTCGTTTCAGGTATACAGGAATGCTAACAGGTGGCAGCAAAAATCAGGCGGTTTATGGCGCAAGCTGAAGTGGCAATTGCAAACTATCTTATGCAGAGACTCTACACGGATTGGGTTTAAAAGTATACATAGATAACAGTTTTTATCTGAAGAAGAAAAATATCAAGGTGATATAGCCTATATGCCTATGATGCGGAGGAATGAATGTGATGGGAGTGATGTATCTGAATAGTTGAAAAACCGCAGACACGCCTTATGCAAGAACGTGCTGCGGTTGGATGCTATTTTTTCCCTGAAGCGGAAAACATTACTACAGTACCTTGAACCTTGGTTTTAACATTCTCGAAATGCTCTGAGAGTATATGTGTTAAGCCTTCTTCGGAATCTTTTGTGTTTGAAAAGATGCCTTTCTGATTGTAAATGCGCATCAGTTTTTGACCGAAGCTATTGTGCACAACTCCATCGCCAAGAATTGTGGCTCCGTATAGAGTTCCATCGTCAGTTAAGGCCTGCGCCGCATTGCGTATTACACAGCTTTTTGTAGATATATTTCCAGGCAGGCAGTGAAGAAGGTAAAACATGGAAATGGAATCAAATTGACCATGTAACGCCGCGGGATAAGGTTCAAAAACATCATGGTTAATTTTATGTTTAATTTTTGATTCCCCAGCCCTTGTAGATGCCGCGTTCAGGCTAGCTTCGTTCAAATCCATTAAAGATATCAGACTACTCTCAGGTACGTGAGTAAGGTAAAACCCAGTTCCAACACCAATATCCAGATGGTTGTTACCTAAATGTTCCAGAAAGTGTGGAAGAAGGTGTTCCTTTGTAGGACATCCCCATGCAAGCCGATTTGATACTCCCAAAACCCACCAGTCATAAAGCTTTAGGGTAAGTGGTGTGTAAATTTTAGCCCCATCATCTGTGTTTTTTTTCATTAATTTCACCATGTTATAGTTTTATTTGTGAATTAAATCAATTATGGCGATGAATTACAAGGGGTTAAATGCTGCCGCAGCATAGCGATATTGAAATAGCCTGGTATGCTTCGATACAGCAGGAGCCGAATGGCTGGAAGACCGTCACTACACAGTTCTACATCCAGGAATTCAGTGAGTATATTGCGCCACTGCAGGATGCTGTAGATCTGGAAATCGCAATGGAGGAAGAAAGATCGTTGCTGGAGGCATGGAATAAATATCGGGTATTGTTGAATCGAGTTGATACATCAGTAGCTCTGGGTATGAAGCTGTTTGTAACTCATGTTACAGTAACAGTCATTACTATCTCGAAGGTGCAAAATGTATATTGATTTGATATTTTATAAATTTACTTCGAATCTGGCACGTCAACTTTTGATTAAAGTAATATCAGTTTTCGGCGAAAAAAGGACCGTGTACATGAGACGATTTCATACAATAATAACAAAAATATGAATATGCTCCCAATGCAATATATGTTTTGCATTGGGAGCAAATAGCGGAATATTTTGAAATTATTGTATTTCTGCTTCAGAATTTCCTGGGCAGTATATATTTTCTATTTTTTGTGGAGTGATCAGGTGATGTACAACTGCTTTATCTACACATAAATTAACTCCGGTGAGAGCTAATGTATGCCCATCACCATTTATTGTTAGTAACGGGCTGGAAAATTTCTCTGCCATCTTACGGGCATTAATCCAGGGCGTTGTTGGGTCGTATTTGTGTGCTACAAACAGTAAACCAGAGGGCAGAACAGTATTTTTCAGGCGAGTTTTGTTCAGGTCGCTATGTATTGGCCATAATTCACAAAAATCAGGTGAATCGGAACGTCCATTGTCAAAGTTAATAGCCGGGAAGGCATTCGCAAGAGCGTCTTTTCGGGATTTTCGCTCTTCTGGTGTTAATTGCTCATCCCCCTGATCTACACAGAGGATTACCCCCGAAGCATCGCTTGACTCTTCTGAGGCTATCGGAGCACTGAGCGCAGTTTCAATTTCATTACTGACAATCCCCTGAGAGAACTGGCGTATGGCAGTTGCAAGGGTTGGCCATGATGAACGCCATAGCAGAAGGTCTGTTGTTAATGATATGAGTTCATCTGAAGATATATTTTCTCCCTTACTGTCTAATAAAGGTTTGTGATGTAATTTTGATAATAGCTCATGGAACTGAGTTATTGCCTTATCTCTGTCTGAAGAAAGCGGGCAACTTTTTGTACGCGCACACCAGGATGCAAAGCGATCAAACGTTTCCTGATAACTCTGTGCCTGTTTGAGTTGCCATGTGAAGTTGTCCTCCAGGTCATCGATATCGACGACTCCATCAAGAACGATAGATCTTACGTTGTAGGGAAAACGTTCTGCATATAAGGCTGCAATTTGAGTTCCATACGAATACGCCACGGCTGTCAGTTGTTTATCCCCCAAGGCTTGCCTAATACGATCAATATCGTATACAGCCTCGTTAGAGCCGATATGGCGAATGACTTCGGCTCCGGTATTATGGATACAGGCATTAATTTTATTTAATACTTGTTGCTTTTCGGTTATGTTTTCCTGAGTCTCTGTATCTGATTGCCGGCAGTTTATTGTCGGAGTGGACTGTCCGACGCCTCGAGGATCAAATCCAATAATATCCCATGACTCACGAAGATTTGTGACTGGCCAGTCAAAGTTAATATAAGGATTTATGCCTGGTAACCCGGGACCACCACTTATTATCAGGATACTTCCTTTATGCTTGCTTTTTGCCGGCAATTTTGTCAACGCTAGTTTGACTTGTGATTTTTTTTCATAAGAAGCATCTCCGCCTGTGTCTGTATATTTTAATGGAACAGACAAATAACCACATAGTAAGTCAGGAGACGGTTTTTCCTCACCAAACCAGTGGTTGAATTGACTGGCCATACAGGATTGCCACTGTATCTGCTGGGCAGATACGGTTACTGGTAGAAGTAACGTTAAAACAACTTTGAAATGAGTAATTATTTTTCGCATTGTGTCTCTGAATATCGGAATAAAGATAAGATTTGAATATATTGAGGTCTTGTGTTGCGGTAAGAGATTACACGTTATGACATAGGTTAAATGCTTACAAAATTAGTGGATATTGCCTACTTGTAACTGTAAACAAATTCCCCGGGGTTATACAATACCACCGGGGAGAAAATCTGGTTAACTTCGTTAAAAGGTGTACTTAAGACCAGCAGTAGTGATGAAGTTATAGTTTTCTATGCCTGCACCATTTTTGCTGTAGTCTGAAGTGTTATCATTGTGATCATAAAGTGAAGTATTACCTTTTTTATTCGTAACCCGATTCCATGCGCCTTCAACATAAACCTTTGCGTTAGGTGTTACGTAATAACCTGCATTGACTGCAACAGAATAGTAATTTTGGTCTTTGACTTTACTGCGATAAGTGATTCTTTTTCCTGGGTCATAGTGCTCATCGTTATCAGATGCTTCCACCCAGCCGCTGTATTTAAATGTGCCACCTAGCTCAAAATCTTCATAACGATAACTTCCAGTCAAGCCAATGTAGGGCATTTTAAAACGTTGTTTGTAGCCGATTGCTCTTTCTCCATTCGGGAAGGAGCCGATATCATCTCTGAATCCCTCCTCAGAACTGTAGATATAGGAACCACCTCTGGCTGTAAAGCTATAACGGCTTTCCTGATATCCGGCCATGAGTCCCAGGCGGTAATTGGGTTCGTTGAGGAGCCAGCCTTTGATATTCAGATCAAATTCGTTGGCATAATTGAGTTGTGTATCAGGGTGCCTACTTTCATCTGTCCAGGTTCCGGGGTTACTGGAATCCATCCAGTCCTGATCGACCATATTGCCACCTCGGCTGCCGAGAGTAGTCCAGCCCGCAGCCCCAATAGATATCTGGGGCATCAAATCCCAATTAATTGCACCTTTAATAATTGCAGCGTTATTGAATTTCCAGTCGAGTTGACTGACTTTTCGGCCTCCTTCTTCAGCTAGATAAACGCGCTCTTTTGTTTTTCCGCTCAGAGTTCCAAGACTAATGTCCGCATTGATGTTGTCAGGAGTAAACGATATAGTCTCGGTAGAAGCAAAAGAGCTGATCGCAATAGGGGTTGTCAGAACTATTCCCAGAAGTTTCGCCCGCATAAAAGTTCTCCATTCAATCGTTTTAATGATTGAATATGTATTTTTTATATCTAACTTAATGAGTCAATCACATATTGCTCCACTATTTATATTTTGTTTAGTATTGAATGATTATCACAATGCGCTATCTGTTTTTGGTTTAATTATCTGTTATTGTTTTATGTTGCGGTTTTACTGTGTGGTTTTTTATGCTTTTGTGGTGTTTTTATCTATTTAAGCGCCATGCCTTTAAAGGCATATAAGCGAAAATAGCATGAGGTTTATCCTCAATTGCTATGTTTTTTAGTACAAAAAAGAGGGACAAAACTGAGACACATAAGGCCTCACAATGGCTTGCAAGGCTTTACATGTTTTGAGGTAGTGGGACGTGTGAGCGCAGAGATGGCGCGGTAAGTTGTTGACTTAAAATGTCGTTCTAGGAACTTCTAAGTCGTGGGCCGCAGGTTCGAATCCTGCAGGGCGCGCCATTTCTTCTTCATTTATCCCCGTCTTATCCGTTTCCGCTTTGCCCTTCACCACATCACTTTTTGTCGCTGTTTGGCGAGATAATTCAACGGTGTCAGGCCGTAAAACGCCTTAAAAACAGAGATAAAGTACGACGTGCTGCTATAGCCACATAATTGCGCTACCTGAGTGATATTTTTGTTATCCATCAATAACATCTGTACGGCGTAACGCATACGACACTCTGTGACAATCTGGCTATAGCTGGTATTTTCGTTTTTTAATTTCTTTTTGAGCAGGCTGGGGCTTAAACATAGCGAACTGGCGACAATTCGCAGATTCCAGTAATGCTGAATATCGCTTTGAATAATGCGGCAGACGCTGTCGCGGACGCTGCTGCGTAAGATATACATCAGTAGGGCAATAAACCGCGATTGCTCAAGAAAGTTAGACAATACGGTAAAAAGCAATGCGCGCGTCAACTCCGCTTCGCAGGGTTTGCTGGGTTGCTGCTTGCTGTGGTTGGCGGCTAGCCGGAACACTTCCGGTGTACGGCTATGACAAGCGATAACCGGGGTTGCCAGCCGCGACCAGGGCTTTACACAGGTTAAGTTCTTATTTAAAAACAACAGATAATCGTTGATGATGTTGCGGTTGATGTGGGTGATTAATACGTGATTTAACGTTGAGAGTTCAATGACGTTATTGTTGCACGCGAAGGCGGCCAGGTAATTTTTCGGAAGGGTAAACGTGGCATGGTTATTGACGCTTACCTCTACCTCTTTTTCGGTCAGGATCACCACGCAAGGTTCACTGCTGCTCAATTGCATTTCGCACTCCTCAGATATCAGAAACTCCGCTCAAAGGATCTATGCTTCCTGCATGAGTGATCGGCCCGTTCGCCGATAACGATCTTCTTTCTTTAGCACGCTTTTTAGCAATTAATCTTGATGGAATTCTGACGAGAGCGAAAGAGGTAAGCCAGGTCGTACCCGACTTACCTGAAGGAGATTTAATACTCGAGAATGCCGTGCGCGACGGGCAAATAGCGCAGAGAGAAATAGAGCGTGTCTTTACCGCAAGAGGAACGTTTCGCTAACAGCGAGGCGATCTCTGCATCCGGTTTCGGTTTCGCTGTAAAGGTTTTGCCTTTGCCGGCGACAAACAGTTCATAAACAATGCCGCTGGCAGGGGCGGAACTTTGGCAATCGGCGCTGGCCTGTAGATAACGTTCACGCTGTTC
This sequence comes from Escherichia sp. WS1450, assembly GCF_046487395.1. NCBI lineage: Bacteria > Pseudomonadati > Pseudomonadota > Gammaproteobacteria > Enterobacterales > Enterobacteriaceae > Escherichia > Escherichia sp. WS1450. Next base: position 211,620 of record NZ_JBJQJO010000008.1, on the reverse strand, counting down.
AGCGGTAAGTTTATCCACGCCGCTGCCATCCTGTACCCAGACATTAACGCCGGTTGCTTTAACGTGTTCCAGCAGTTGGCGATAGCCATCGGGCGACATGTTTCCGGCGAAAAAACTACTGATATAAACCGGTTTTGCTGAAACATCGCTAATCAACCGCTGCGCGTTGTTTAACCATGTCAGCAAAGGCTGACGGGCGGCTTCGCTGCGCCAGTTCAGGTCGTCAATTTCCGCGCTGATGTACCAGCCATCCGGCGTTACGCCAGGTACGGCGCTCCATAATCTGGCTTGCTGGAGATCGGCAGCCAGCAGGCGATTAAGATAGCTTTCCAGCGCCGCGGATGACTGTTTCTGGTGCATAAAAAATTCCGGATCGGCGTTCAGCCCGACAATCAGCTTCAGGCCAGCCTGTTGCGCAGCTGCGGCACGCTTAAACAATAACGCGCGCTGTTCTGGCTGGGTGAATGCATCGCCGTAACGGGTCCATTGCAAAACCAGGGTATCGAAGCCTTGCAAACGTAACTGACTCATCAGCCCCTGCCACTGGGTATCGGTAACCTGACTATCACGGTTTTGTGGCTGCCAGATAATACCTTTCATCGCAAAGGAAAAAGGGCTGACCAAAAGCAGTGTCAGCAATACGAAAATGAACTTACGCATTTACCAGTGCACTCCAATGGTGAGAAACGCGTTGTTGCGCTCTCCGTTACGTTGATTAATCGCCTTAAAGGTATGTTGATACTCGACGCCGAGACTGACTTTGTGCGGCCAGGCGTCGTAGTGCGTCTCGCCGGTCCAGATATTCCAGCGGACCCCGACACCGCCAAGCTGTGCGCCCTGAGTGCCTTTATCACGATAGCCGTTGTCCTGAACGTGAGCGTAAGGCTCAATAGTCTGCCCGTTCGCCACCTTCTGATGCCAGCTGACGCGATAATCTGCCGTCCACGCCTGAATATCCTGACGGACATATTGCGCCGCATCGAGGTACAGGTTTTGGGCAAACCAGCCTGAACCGTTCGGGTGCCATTCGTCGCTGTATTTGCCGCCATTAAAGAATGAGGCGCTGGCGCGCAGCATGGTATCGGATGCGCCATTTTGCCCGTTCAGCGGCAACTGCTGTTCGACGGCGAGGAAAAAGATCTGATCGCGCAGCGGCTTCCAGCGCAGACCGGTGCCGGACATCGGATTTTTCACCGGCATCATCACCCCGTTTTCTCCGGTATCGGCAAAGACGCGGCTATAAACTGAGAGCAGGTCGCCTTCCAGCAGCATATTGCGTCCGATGCGGTACTCGGCTTCCAGTTGCCCATAGCTACGATAGCTTTTCCCTGGCGCTGCGCCGCCGACATTATTGTTAGCGGTACTCATTGCGCCGGAACGCAAGCCGATAGAAGAATCGAAACTGAACGTCCAGCGGCGACCGACCTCCTCATGCAGACGGCGGAAATTGAAGCGTTGCTGATTTTGCTCTGGGGTCAGTGGGGTTATCAGCGCCTGATTATCAATGTCATCAATCACCAGCCGGGCGTAGTGCTGCGTCGCAGGCATGTCATCCAGACGCTGGTTCACGTAGGCCAGTTGTCGGATAAGTGCCGGATCGTCCGGTAGCCCTTTATGCGCCTGTTCGAGCATTTCCCGCGACTGTGCGATATCACCGCTATCCCACAAGGCGTAACCGAGCGCTGCCTGGGTGTTGCTATTATTCGGCTCCAGTTCCAGCGCGGCGCGCAAATCACTCACTGCCGCCGGGACATTATGACGTTGGCGATAAATTGTCGCCCGCGCAACGTAAGCGTTGGCAGAAGGCGCAATATTGATTGAGCGCGTGAGATCGTTCAGTGCGAGTTCCGGCTGACCAGGAATGTAACGTTGCGCATGCAGCCACCAGTAGAGGGCATTGTTTCCCAGCCCACGTTGTTCTGCCTGCTGAAGCCAGCGATCGCGAGCCGCACCATTTCCTGCCGCCTGGGCGGTATTGGCAGCAGCAAGCAGATCCTCATTGTTCATGTCGTGAAGACTGATTTTCTGCCAGGCCGCCAGTGCGGTGGCGTAGTCCTCAACCTGATACGCCTGATAGGCTACCGCACGATGTTGCCAGGCGTTCGGTTGTCGTTGTTCGGCCTGAAGCCATGCATACAACGCCACACCGGGTAGCGTGTCCCGATAACACTTTGCCAGACGGTTCCAGGCGGCGGCATCGTAGGAAGGCGACATATCGCCCAGCAAGCGAACTATTGCCGGGCAATTATCTGCAATACCCGGCAACTGACTTTGCCACTGACGTTGCTCCGCCAGCGGTAAGGGTTTCGATAAAATCGCCACCTTCGCCGGCGTTGCCAGGTAAGGATGACTTTCCAGCAGAGACGCCAGTCGCGCCATTAAAGTCTGGCTGACACGCGCATCGCCCTGGAAAGGATAGCGTTGCAGCAATAAATCGGCAGCTTCGCGTGACTGCTCGTTCTGCATCAGTTGCCAGGTCAGTTGATCCAGGCGGGTAAGATTTGCCGGTTCTTGCTGATACAGCAATCGTGCCAGACGCAGAGCTTCAGCCTTGTTATGGGTCGCTACGCTAACGGTATAACGCTCCTCAAGCATTTCATTGGCGGGGAGGGTGGCGAGCAGTTTTTGCGCTGCGTCGTACTGACCTTCTTTTAACAGCACCGGTAGCGTCGCGCCAACAACATACTGGCGGTTGTCGGCAAACTGTACCGTATAATTCGCCAACGCCTGAACGGGGTTGCCGCTGTATTTAGATAACAGATAGAGCCAACTTTTCTCTTGTGCGTCCGTGGTAAATAGCGGCGTATTTTCAATGAGATAACGCTGGAGGCGTGCTTTTTCGTCACGATAAGCCAGCGCGGTCGCGTAAGTAATATATGACTGCGGATCGGTGAAGATCCCCTGTGATTGCAGCGCCAGGATCCGATCGTCCAGCTGCCCGGCAAGAAGCACATCAAACCACTGGCGGCGTTCTGCCGCGCTTAATGTGTTCTGCTGGCGTGCTTCATTGTATAGCGTATCTGCCTGGGACCATTGCTTCAGGTAGATTGCCCGTTGCAGCAGATCGGTTCGCAGCGTTTTTCCTTCCGGCGATGCAGCAAACGTCGCATCGTTCAGTTGCGCTCTGGCGACAGGTAATTGTGCCAGCCGCAGGGCATTCTGCCCAACTTCACTGCGACAACGCAGGGTCGGCGCAGCATCGCACGCTTTTTGCTGGGCAAGCAGTTCTTCAACAGTCGTAACGCTTTTCACTTCAACTGGAATAGCCGCCAGACTGCGCTCAAGTCGGGCATCTCCTGGGTGACGTTTCAGTTGATCCTCAAGCAACAGCCGCGCCCGGTCATCATGACCAAAATGGCGATAGGCTTCCGCAAGGTATAAAGTTAGCGGAATATTATCCGGCACCTGCTGGTGTATATATTCAAATTCGCGGATGGCGGTTGCTTCGTCGTTATTTTTCTGTGCCTTCAGCGCCTTGTCGAGACGGGGATAAATAACAAAATGGCGATAATCGCTCAGCCCCAGCTCTTCTGCGCTGGTGCCGATATTGTCTGCGAGTGCGCTGGTACTCAATAAAGACGTCAGCAGTAAACCAGACCATCCGATGACGCGATTAAGGTTATTCTCCTTCATTTTCGGACTCCAGTTGCGCAACCTGTTCTGTGTTTAAACCTGCTTTGAGTAATAGTGATTGCATCGAAACTTGTAATTCGCGTTGAATTGTCAGGACGCGATCCAACGTTTCCTGGCTGATAACGCCTTCGGTGACCAAAAACTTGCCGAGCGGCAGAGAACTGCGTTCATGGCGCAATAACAACACGTTAATTGCTGAACGATTAATATGACCGAGCGTGGTCAGTATTTCGGCGAACAGGAACTGATGCGGTACATATTGCCGCCAGATTTCACCGGCCTGCTGTTCCGTGAGCCACTGATGCTGAACCGCATTGTACAACATTGCCCGCGGATCGTGACCGCGTCGGCGCGCATACCAGTGGCGTAACCCCGTGACAATTTGTCCCCGCAGAACAATGACGTAACGCACTTTGCGTCCGACTTTACGCGTCAGGGCCGCCAGCGAAACCGGGTCAATACCATCTTCACTGCCGACAATTAACTCATCATTTTCCAGACGCAGCGGCAGTACTGCATAATGCAGCGCCACGGAAGCCGGCATTTCGGCAATCAGTGATGAAGGGATCTGCCAGGCGTCGATCGACTCCCACGCCACGCCGTTTTGCTCTGCCAGCGCCTGTGCCAGCTGTTCGGCGCTAATCAGCCCCTGCATCAGCATTGAACCGCCCAGGCGTAGACCTTCGACGCGATTACGCAGTGCTGTATCGAGTTGTTCTTCAGTGATGACCTGATTTTCCAGCAGAATTTGGCCTAACGGGCGCAACGAGCGGGTATCGCCAGTCACGCTGGGGAAGTCATGCGTTGTTTTATCCCACGCGACGCGACGTGGATCGCCGTGTTGAAGTACCTGTTTTAACGCGCGCCAGTTGGCCATGAAGTTAATCAGGTTGCCCCAGAAAAGACGCAGGACAGATAGCAGCCCCTGCGTCAGGCCGTAGTAGCCAGTAACGAAAATCACCCGCTGCACGATGCGGTTAATCATCAAGCCAAAGTTTAGCCACAGCAGAGTCATTAACCATGCGCTGCCGCTGAAAATAGAAAGGAAATGCCAGGCATCGGGCCACAAACTTTCATACGCCAGCAACAGCAAAAGCTGGATCATCACCAGCATCGCGAGGAAGCTGACAAAGTTACTGATTGCCCCTTTGCGGTCGCGCCAGAGAAAGTAGTTCAGCGTCAGACTGGAGGTCCATTTGTGGGTTTTAAAGCCCTGGAAAACAATGCCGATGATCCAGCGAGATTTTTGTCGAACCGCAGTCGAAAAGGTATCGGGGAAATATTCGCGCACGCAGATCATGTTTGACGTCCGCGCGTGCTGTAAAAATTTACGCTGCTCGCGTTCTTTGGCTTCGTCCACCACCGGAAAACGGACAAAAATTTCCGTCATACCTTTTTCTTTCAGGCGGAAACCAATGTCGTAATCTTCAGTAAGACTCTGCACGTCGAAAGCAATACCGTCACCGTCAGCTAACAGTGCGGTCACGGCGCGGCGGCTGAAACAGGTACCGACGCCTGCGCTGGGCACTTGTCCGGCGAGGGCTTCACGCACCGGAACATCTTTGCCATGCAGTTCTGAAAACTCATCAATGTAAGTCATGCTGGTGAAGTGCGTCCATTCGCGTTCGAACGGATACACCGGGATCTGAATCAGATCTTTACGCTCGACCAGATAGTTGAACAGACGCAATTCCATCGGTGAAATCACATCTTCGGCGTCATGCAGAATAAAACCAGCAAAAGCGAAATTGGCGCTACGCTCAAACTGGGTGATGGCGTCCAGCACGTTGTTCAGGCAGTCGGCTTTGCTGGTGGGGCCAGGACGCGCGCAGACTACCTTATGCACGTTTGGGAAGCGAGCGCACACTTCGTCAACATCACGCTGAGTATCGGGGTCGTTGGGGTAGGTGCCAACAAAGATATGATAGTTTTCATAGTCGAGCGTAGTCGCCGCCAGCTCGGCCATATTGCCGATGACGCCCGTTTCATTCCACGCCGGAACCATAATCGCTAACGGTTTTTCATCTGGTTTATACAGTTCGCGGTAACTCATTCGCGGGTAGCGGCGATAAACACTCAACTTGCGTTTAATGCGGCGTACCCAGTAGACGACATCAATAAAAAAATCGTCCAGCCCGCTGATGAACATGATGACCGCTAACGTTATCGCGATTACTTTTAAGCCGTAGAGCCAGGTAGCAAAAACATCAAGAAGCCAGTCCACACAAAAACCTTACATTAACGCTGGTTATGTTTAGGGTGGCGTATATTAAGGTTTTTTATGAATTGTGACAGCTTTTTACCATTAATAGGTATGACTATTGCGGCACGTTATTTTTACACTGGTTATAAAAGTTGCCGTTTGCTGAATAATTAAGCGGGTAATGTGATAACAAACCTTGTCCCCCGCGCATCTGACGTTACCGCAACCGTGCCTTTATGCGCGACAACAATCGATTTCACTATCGCCAGACCAATGCCGCTACCTTCGCCTTTTCGCTGGCGGGAGGGGTCAACGCGGTAGAAACGGTCAAACAATCGCGGTAAGTGCTCGGGCGCAATGGGCGTACCGGGGTTTTCGACGGAAACTTGCACCTGGTGATCGACCGTCTGGCAGCGCACTACAATCGCCTCTCCGGGCGGCGTATAACGCAGGGCGTTCGAAAGCAGGTTGCTTAACGCCCGACGCAGCATCAGCGGATCGCCCGCAACCTGACACTCGTCACCAACAAACCGCAACTCCACGCCGCGATCTTCCGCTAATGCCTCGAAAAAATCGAACACTTTGCCGACTTCATCCGCCAGGTTGAGCATTTTCTTTTCGGGGATTAACTGGTTGTTATCGGCCTGGGCGAGAAACAGCATATCGCTGACCATTTTCGCCATTCGCGTCAGCTCTTCGAGATTAGAGTAGAGCACATCTTCCAGCTCCTTCTGGCTGCGCGACTGGCTGAGGGCGATTTCCGTTTGCGTTATGAGATTCGTAATTGGTGTACGAATTTCGTGGGCGATATCCGCTGAGAAATTGGACTGGCGGGTAAAGACATCCTCAATACGCTCGATCATATGGTTGAACGACAGTACCAGCTGTTCCAGCTCAATCGGCACGGTCTGCGGGTCAAGGCGAACGTCGAGATCTTTCGAGGTAATGTTCTGGATTTGACGGCTGACGCTGCGGATCGGTGCGTGACCTTTATGTACCGCCAACAGCACGATAAAGACGATCAGGATGCTGATGATCGATGCGGTCATTACAAGTTTATTCATCAAATCATTTATGTAATGAAGATGAAAATCGATCGAAAGCGCAATGTAGAGCGTATAAATCGGTTTGCCGTCCACCAGTGGGCCAACCGGCAAGCTAATCATCCGCCAGTTGCTGTGTTCCATATGCCCGTGACCGTGGCCTGGCATCATCATCGTCGGGCCGGAAAGGAGATACACCTCGCCGCCCCGCGTGTCTTTATCGGGTATGGCGTCACGCGTAAACTCGCGGATATCCGGCGCACCGGGGGAGTGATACACCGTTTTACCCTGGCTATCTGCCAGGGAAATCAACACATTGGAATAACCACTGACGATATCTTCCAGCGTCATTAAGCGTCGGGCTTGTGTCTCTTCGGGATGATTAAGAACGCGCTTGAGTGTGGCGCTAATCTCTTTTAAATCATTAATATCCTGCTCAGCAAAATGCACTTTTACCGAGTGAATCATGATCCAGGCAAAGGCGAAAAACGCCGCGATGGTGGCCAGGCTGATAAAAAAGGTCAGGCGGGTTGCCAGCGAAAACGGGCGCTGAAATGGCTTACTGACCATCCGGCACCTCAAGCATGTAACCCACGCCGCGCACGGTTTGAATCAGCTTCGGCTCAAAGTCGTTGTCGATTTTGCCGCGCAGCCGCTTCACTGCCACATCAATGGCGTTGGTATCGCTGTCGAAATTCATGTCCCACACCTGCGAGGCGATAAGCGAGCGGGGCAGCACTTCGCCTTGATGGCGGAGGAAAAACTCCAGCAGAGTAAATTCTTTACTGGTCAGAGTGATGCGCGTGCCGCTGCGGGTGACTTTGCGGCTGACGAGATCGACCATCAGATCGGCAACCTGAAACTGACTTTCGATAATTACCGCCGCCCCGCGCCGCAGTAGAGTGCGCACCCGCGCCAGCAGTTCAGCAAAAGCGAACGGCTTCACCAGATAGTCATCCGCCCCCAACTCCAGCCCCTTGACGCGATGTTCAATGGTACCAAGCGCGGTAAGCAACAGAATCGGCATCCCTTTATTGGCGGAACGCAACATGCGCACGATATCCCAGCCGTTCACGTCTGGCAGCATAATATCGAGAATTATCAGGTCATAATCACCGGTCATCGCCAGATGGTAGCCATTCAGCCCGTTGTCGGCCAAATCGACCACAAAACCGGCTTCGGTTAACCCTTTGGTCAAGTATTCTCCGGTTTTCTTTTCATCTTCGACAATCAACAGTTTCATATTTCCTCCGCATGTTGCCCGGGCAATTCTAGAGTAGCGGGATCAGATGGCAATCGCTTATTGGCAAAATGACAATTTTGTCATTTTCCTGTCACCGGAAAATCAGAGCCTGGCGAGTAAAGTTGGCGGCATAAAATCACCAGAAATTATGAGCCTATGTCTCCTTGTAAACTTCTGCCATTTTGTGTGGCCCTTGCGCTAACCGGTTGTTCACTGGCACCGGATTATCAGCGCCCGGCAATGCCCGTGCCGCAGCAGTTCTCACTCAGCCAGAACGGCCTGGTTAACGCAGCAGATAACTACCAGAACGCGGGCTGGCGCACCTTTTTTGTTGATAATCAGGTGAAGACGCTGATTAGCGAGGCGTTGGTGAATAACCGGGATTTGCGCATGGCGGCGCTGAAAGTGCAGGAAGCGCGGGCGCAATATCGTCTGACCGATGCCGACCGCTACCCACAGCTCAATGGCGAGGGCAGCGGCAGCTGGAGCGGCAATCTTAAAGGCGATTCAGCCTCGACGCGGGAGTTCTCGACTGGCCTTAACGCCAGCTTTGATCTCGATTTTTTCGGTCGTTTAAAGAACATGAGCGAAGCCGAGCGCCAAAATTATTTAGCCACTGAGGAAGCCCAGCGTGCGGTGCATATTCTGCTGGTTTCTAATGTCGCGCAAAGCTATTTCAATCAGCAGCTGGCGTATGCGCAATTGCAAATAGCCGAAGAAACGCTGCGTAATTATCAGCAGTCATATGCGTTTGTCGAAAAACAACTGTTGACAGGTAGCAGTAATGTTCTGGCGCTGGAACAGGCTCGCGGGGTGATTGAAAGTACCCGCAGCGACATCGCTAAACGCCAGGGGGAACTGGCGCAGGCGAATAATGCATTGCAACTGTTATTGGGAAGCTACGGCAAGCTGCCGCAAGCGCAGACAGTAAACAGCGACAGCCTGCAAAGCGTTAAATTACCGGCGGGCTTGTCGTCGCAAATCTTATTGCAGCGCCCGGATATTATGGAAGCTGAACACGCGTTAATGGCGGCTAATGCCAATATTGGGGCCGCACGCGCGGCATTTTTCCCATCTATAAGCCTGACCAGCGGAATATCAACCGCCAGCAGCGGGATGTGGAATTTTATACCCAAAATTGAGCTCCCCATTTTTAATGCCGGACGTAACCAGGCCAATCTGGATATCGCCGAAATTCGCCAGCAGCAGTCGGTGGTGAATTATGAACAGAAAATCCAGAACGCCTTTAAAGAAGTGGCAGATGCGCTGGCATTACGTCAAAGCCTGAACGATCAAATTAGCGCCCAGCAGCGTTATCTGGCGTCGCTGCAAATTACTTTGCAACGGGCGCGGGCATTATATCAGCACGGCGCGGTAAGTTATCTGGAAGTGCTGGATGCTGAGCGTTCTTTATTTGCAACCCGACAAACTTTACTTGACCTGAATTATGCCCGTCAGGTTAATGAAATTTCTTTATATACCGCCTTAGGCGGCGGTTGGCAGCAATAATTTTTAACTCCAGGAGAGAATAAATGAAAAAAGCACTGCAAGTCGCAATGTTTAGTCTGTTTACCGTTATTGGCTTTAATGCCCAGGCTAACGAACATCATCATGAAACCATGAGCGAAGTACAACCGCAGGTTATTAGCGCCACTGGCGTGGTAAAAGGTATTGATCTGGAAAGCAAAAAAATCACCATCCATCACGATCCGATTGCAGCCGTGAACTGGCCGGAGATGACCATGCGCTTTACCATCACCCCGCAGACGAAAATGAGTGAAATTAAAACCGGCGACAAAGTGGCGTTTAATTTTGTCCAGCAGGGCAACCTTTCTTTATTACAGGATATTAAAGTCAGCCAGTAACCCAGGTTTAATGAGATGAAAAAAATCGCGCTTATTATCGGCAGCATGATCGCGGGCGGTATTATTTCTGCGGCAGGTATTACCTGGTTTGCAAAGGCTGAACCGCCCGCAGAAAAAACGCCGACCGCAGAACGTAAAATCTTATTCTGGTACGACCCGATGTATCCCAATACGCGGTTCGATAAACCAGGTAAATCGCCGTTTATGGATATGGATCTGGTGCCGAAATATGCCGATGAAGAGAGTTCTGCGTCTGGTGTACGCATTGACCCGACCCAGACGCAGAATCTGGGGGTGAAAACGGCTACCGTTACGCGCGGGCCGCTGACTTTTGCCCAGAGTTTCCCGGCGAATGTCAGTTACAACGAGTATCAGTATGCCATTGTGCAGGCTCGCGCTGCCGGGTTTATCGATAAGGTGTATCCGCTTACCGTGGGCGATAAAGTACAAAAGGGCACACCGCTTCTCGACCTGACCATTCCCGACTGGGTGGAAGCGCAGAGTGAGTATTTACTGCTGCGCGAAACCGGCGGTACGGCGACCCAGACTGAAGGCATTCTTGAGCGACTGCGACTGGCGGGAATGCCGGAGGCTGATATTCGCCGCCTGATCGCCACGCAAAAAATCCAGACTCGCTTTACGCTCAAATCGCCCATTGATGGCGTTATCACCGCGTTTGATCTGCGCGCGGGAATGAATATCGCCAAAGATAACGTGGTCGCGAAAATTCAGGGTATGGATCCGGTGTGGATCACTGCCGCGATCCCGGAGTCCATCGCCTGGCTGGTGAAAGATGCCTCGCAGTTTACGCTCACCGTTCCGGCGCGACCGGATAAAACACTCACCATCCGCAAATGGACGCTGCTACCCGGCGTGGATGCCGCGACCCGCACCTTGCAACTGCGTCTGGAAGTCGACAACGCCGACGAGGCGCTAAAACCGGGAATGAACGCCTGGTTGCAACTCAACACCGCCAGCGAACCGATGCTGCTCATTCCGTCACAGGCGCTGATTGATACCGGCAACGAACAGCGGGTGATTACCGTTGATGCCGACGGGCGCTTTGTACCGAAACGCGTTGCCGTTTTCCAGGCATCGCAAGGCGTCACCGCGTTACGCTCTGGTCTGGCGGAAGGTGAAAAGGTGGTTTCCAGCGGCCTGTTCCTGATTGATTCCGAAGCCAATATTTCTGGCGCACTGGAGCGGATGCGCTCTGAAAGTGCTACCCATGCGCATTGAGGGAATAACCAATGATTGAATGGATTATTCGTCGCTCGGTGGCGAACCGTTTTCTGGTGCTGATGGGCGCGTTGTTTCTGAGTATCTGGGGCACCTGGACCATCATTAACACGCCAGTGGATGCGCTGCCGGATCTCTCCGATGTGCAGGTGATTATTAAAACCAGCTATCCCGGTCAGGCACCGCAAATCGTTGAAAATCAGGTGACTTATCCGCTAACTACCACCATGTTGTCGGTGCCTGGCGCGAAGACTGTGCGCGGTTTCTCGCAGTTTGGCGACTCTTATGTGTATGTCATTTTCGAAGATGGCACCGATCCATACTGGGCGCGCTCGCGGGTGCTGGAGTACCTCAACCAGGTACAGGGTAAGCTGCCTGCGGGAGTCAGCGCCGAGCTGGGGCCAGATGCCACGGGTGTTGGCTGGATCTATGAATATGCACTGGTGGATCGCAGCGGTAAGCACGATCTTGCCGATTTACGCTCATTGCAGGACTGGTTTCTCAAATATGAGCTGAAAACCATTCCTGACGTTGCGGAAGTGGCGTCGGTAGGCGGTGTGGTGAAAGAGTATCAGGTGGTTATCGATCCTCAGCGCCTGGCGCAATATGGCATCAGTCTCGCCGAAGTAAAAAGCGCGCTGGATGCTTCAAACCAGGAAGCGGGCGGTTCGTCGATCGAACTGGCGGAAGCGGAATATATGGTGCGCGCCAGCGGCTATCTGCAAACGCTCGACGACTTTAATCACATCGTTTTAAAAGCCAGTGAAAATGGCGTGCCCGTTTATCTGCGTGATGTTGCGAAGGTCCAGATTGGCCCGGAGATGCGCCGGGGCATTGCCGAACTGAACGGCGAAGGCGAAGTGGCGGGCGGAGTGGTGATCCTGCGCTCCGGCAAAAACGCCCGTGAAGTGATCGCCGCCGTGAAGGACAAACTGGAAACGCTGAAAAGCAGTCTGCCGGAAGGCGTGGAGATAGTTACAACATACGATCGCAGCCAGCTCATTGACCGCGCCATCGACAACCTCAGCGGCAAGTTGCTGGAAGAGTTTATTGTGGTGGCGGTAGTCTGTGCGCTGTTTCTCTGGCATGTGCGCTCGGCGCTGGTGGCGATTATTTCGTTGCCGCTGGGGTTGTGTATTGCTTTTATTGTCATGCACTTTCAGGGACTGAACGCCAATATTATGTCGCTGGGCGGCATTGCGATTGCCGTCGGGGCGATGGTCGATGCCGCTATCGTCATGATCGAGAATGCGCATAAACGGCTGGAAGAGTGGCAGCACCAGCATCCTGACGCCACGCTGGATAATAAAACGCGCTGGCAGGTGATTACCGATGCGTCTGTTGAAGTGGGGCCGGCGCTGTTTATCAGTCTGCTGATTATCACGTTGTCGTTTATCCCGATCTTCACCCTGGAAGGGCAGGAAGGGCGTCTGTTTGGCCCGCTGGCGTTCACCAAAACGTATGCGATGGCGGGTGCGGCGCTGCTGGCGATCGTAGTGATCCCTATCCTGATGGGCTACTGGATCCGTGGCAAAATTCCGCCGGAAAGCAGTAACCCGCTCAATCGCTTTTTGATTCGTGTTTATCATCCGCTGTTGCTGAAAGTACTGCACTGGCCGAAAACCACGCTGCTGGTGGCGGCGCTTTCGGTGCTGACGGTTCTCTGGCTGCTCAATAAAGTTGGCGGGGAATTTTTACCGCAGATCAATGAAGGCGACTTGTTGTATATGCCATCGACGCTGCCGGGGATTTCCGCAGCAGAGGCGGCGAGTATGCTGCAAAAAACCGACAAGCTGATTATGAGCGTACCTGAAGTGGCGCGGGTATTTGGCAAAACCGGGAAAGCGGAAACCGCCACCGATTCTGCTCCGCTGGAGATGGTAGAAACGACCATCCAGCTTAAGCCGCAGGATCAGTGGCGGCCAGGCATGACGATGGACAAAATCATTGAGGAACTGGATAACACCGTGCGTCTGCCGGGGCTGGCGAATCTGTGGGTGCCGCCAATTCGTAACCGTATCGATATGCTCTCAACCGGCATTAAAAGCCCCATCGGCATTAAAGTTTCCGGCACTGTGCTGGCGGATATCGACGCGATGGCGGAGCAAATTGAAGAAGTGGCGCGAACGGTGCCAGGCGTAGCTTCTGCGCTTGCCGAGCGTCTGGAAGGTGGGCGCTATATCAACGTTGAGATTAACCGTGAAAAAGCCGCGCGTTACGGTATGACGGTGGCGGATGTGCAATTGTTTGTGACATCTGCGGTGGGCGGGGCGATGGTTGGCGAAACGGTGGAAGGGATTGCCCGTTATCCAATTAATCTGCGTTATCCGCAAAGCTGGCGCGATAGTCCGCAGGCGCTGCGCCAGTTGCCGATTCTGACGCCGATGAAGCAGCAAATCACCCTGGCAGACGTGGCTGACGTTAAAGTCTCTACCGGACCGTCGATGCTGAAAACCGAGAATGCGCGCCCGACGAGCTGGATTTATATCGATGCCCGCGATCGTGACATGGTGTCGGTGGTTCACGATCTGCAAAAAGCGATAGCTGAAAAAGTACAGTTAAAACCGGGCACCAGCGTGGCATTCTCCGGGCAGTTCGAGCTACTGGAACGCGCCAACCATAAGCTGAAACTCATGGTGCCGATGACGCTGATGATCATCTTCGTGCTGTTATATCTGGCGTTCCGTCGGGTGGGCGAAGCGTTGCTGATTATCAGCAGCGTACCGTTTGCGCTGGTGGGCGGCATCTGGTTGCTGTGGTGGATGGGCTTTCATCTTTCCGTGGCGACGGGCACCGGTTTTATTGCCCTCGCCGGGGTTGCCGCCGAATTTGGCGTGGTGATGCTGATGTATTTACGTCACGCCATAGAGGCCGAGCCGTCGTTGAATAATCCGCAAACATTCAGCGAGCAGAAGCTGGATGAGGCGTTGTATCACGGCGCGGTCCTGCGCGTGCGCCCGAAAGCGATGACGGTGGCGGTGATTATCGCTGGTCTGCTGCCGATTCTGTGGGGAACGGGAGCAGGTTCAGAGGTGATGAGCCGGATTGCCGCGCCGATGATTGGCGGCATGATCACCGCGCCTTTGCTATCGCTGTTTATTATCCCGGCGGCATATAAGCTGATGTGGCTGCACCGACATCGGGTACGGAAATAAAAGCAGGATACCCGGTTTAACCGTGTGGATTGTGTCTTGCGACGATGGGCACTAAATGTTAAAAGGTGCCCCTCAACAAAAAAGACACACAGGGGAAAGGCGTGAAAAACGCGTCAACCGTATCGGAAGATACTGCGTCGAATCAAGAGCCGACGCTTCATCGCGGATTACATAACCGTCATATTCAACTGATTGCGCTGGGTGGCGCAATTGGTACTGGTCTGTTTCTTGGCATTGGCCCGGCGATTCAGATGGCGGGTCCGGCTGTATTGCTGGGCTACGGCGTCGCCGGGATCATCGCTTTCCTGATTATGCGCCAGCTCGGCGAGATGGTGGTCGAAGAGCCGGTATCTGGTTCATTTGCCCACTTTGCCTATAAATACTGGGGACCGTTTGTGGGCTTCCTCTCTGGCTGGAACTACTGGGTGATGTTCGTGCTGGTGGGAATGGCAGAGCTGACCGCTGCGGGCATCTATATGCAGTACTGGTTCCCGGATGTTCCAACGTGGATTTGGGCTGCCGCCTTCTTTATTATCATCAACGCCGTTAACCTGGTGAACGTGCGCTTATATGGCGAAACCGAGTTCTGGTTTGCGCTGATTAAAGTGCTGGCAATCATCGGTATGATCGGCTTTGGCCTGTGGCTGCTGTTTTCTGGTCACGGCGGCGAGAAAGCCAGTATCGACAACCTCTGGCGCTACGGTGGTTTCTTCGCCACCGGCTGGAATGGGCTGATTTTGTCGCTGGCGGTGATTATGTTCTCCTTCGGCGGTCTGGAGCTGATTGGGATTACTGCGGCTGAAGCGCGCGATCCGGAAAAAAGCATCCCGAAAGCAGTGAATCAGGTGGTGTATCGAATCCTGCTGTTTTATATCGGTTCACTGGTGGTTTTACTGGCACTCTATCCGTGGGTGGAAGTGAAATCCAACAGTAGCCCGTTTGTGATGATTTTCCATAATCTCGACAGCAACGTGGTAGCTTCTGCGCTGAACTTCGTCATTCTGGTAGCATCATTATCGGTGTATAACAGCGGGGTTTACTCTAACAGTCGGATGCTGTTTGGCCTTTCTGTGCAGGGTAATGCACCGAAGTTTTTGACTCGCGTCAGCCGTCGCGGCGTGCCGATTAACTCGCTGATGCTTTCCGGAGCCATCACTTCGCTGGTGGTGTTAATCAACTATCTGCTGCCGCAAAAAGCGTTTGGTCTGCTGATGGCGCTGGTGGTAGCAACGCTGCTGTTGAACTGGATTATGATCTGCCTGGCGCATCTGCGTTTTCGCGCGGCGATGCGACGTCAGGGACGTGAAACACAGTTTAAGGCGCTGCTCTATCCGTTCGGCAACTATCTCTGCATCGCCTTCCTCGGCATGATTTTGCTGCTGATGTGCACGATGGATGATATGCGCTTGTCAGCGATTCTGCTGCCAGTGTGGATTGTATTCCTGTTTGTAGCGTTTAAAACGCTGCGTCGGAAATAAGGCATTCACGCCGTATCCGACAAAATGATGTCAACCATCCGAAACCGCTCTCATCCATTCGATAAGAGCGGTTTTTTTAATTACTGCTTAAATGCACCCGCCAGAGAGCGAATATCATTGCCGGTTGGCGACTGATGAAGTCGCAGACCAAACTCTTCGACAATCGCAAATATGTGATCGAATATATCAGCCTGAATGCTTTCATATTCCAGCCACACCACGGTATTAGTAAACGCGTAGATCTCAAGCGGTAAACCGTTATCGCCCGGAGCCAGTTGGCGCACCATTAAGGTCATATCTTTGCGAATCCGCGGATGATTCCGCAGATATTCGTTCAGATAGGCACGAAAGGTTCCAATATTGGTCATTCGGCGCAGGTTTAATACCGACTCCGTAGAACCTTGCTGGCGATTCCACTCATTAATTTCCTGATGGCGGCTGGTTAAATAAGGCTTTAACAAATGCGCTTTATTCAGACGTTGCATTTCGTCTTCATCAAGAAAGCGAATACTGGTGACATCAATGCTGATACTGCGTTTAATACGTCGCCCGCCAGATGCTGACATCCCGCTCCAGTTTTTAAAGGAGTCAGAAACCAGAGACCAGGTGGGAATAGTGGTTATGGTATTGTCCCAGTTACGCACTTTGACGGTGGTTAACCCAATATCGATCACTGCGCCATCCGCGCCGTATTTCGGCATCTCCAGCCAGTCGCCCAGTTTCAGCATATCGTTCGCGGAAAGCTGAATACCTGCCACCAGACCAAGAATCGGATCTTTAAATACCAACATCAGCACGGCAGCCATTGCACCAAGACCGCTGATCAGAATCGCT
The DNA here is from genome assembly GCF_046487395.1 of Escherichia sp. WS1450. NCBI lineage: Bacteria > Pseudomonadati > Pseudomonadota > Gammaproteobacteria > Enterobacterales > Enterobacteriaceae > Escherichia > Escherichia sp. WS1450. The sequence continues at coordinate 194,927 of NZ_JBJQJO010000008.1, read as the reverse complement.
GGCGACTGACCAATCAGCAGCGAGATCATCAAAATGCCGACCAGAATCGCGCCGATCAGTTTAATCCCCTGAAATATCCCTTTCAGCGGTAACTGAGATGCCGCCGGGAATTTCTGCGCCAGATTCAAAATCACATCCAGCAACGAGAAGACTGAAAGCAGCGCATACATCATGATCCACAACTGCGCGCAGGTAGTCAGAATATCTGCCGCTTCGGTGCCTTTTTGTAGCCAGAATACCGCCTGAATATTGACGATAATCCCCTGCAGGGTAAAAGCTAAACGGTGGAAGAGTTTATTCTGGGTAATGATTTGCAACCAAAGCCGTGAACTGGCGATGGCGCGTTTTTCGAAGGTCCGCAGTACCACCCAGTGCAAAAAAATATGCACCACGACGGCGGTCAGAAAAATAATACCGAAAATCATCACCATTGAGGTGGTGTGATCGATCTCAATACCCGCTAAATCTTCAACCTGGGATATTAAATCCTGCATAACGTCTCCTTTATACAACAGCAGCCTATGATGACGGCTGAAACAGGGTTATGCAAATCAGGAGAATCTGAGGGGAAATAGCCGGGCAGATGCCCGGCAAGAGAGAATTACACTTCGGTTAAGGTGATGTTTTGCGGCAGACGAGATTTCGGCAGCGTAGCGTTAAAATCTTCAACGCTGTGATGACCCACCGGAACAACTACCAGACTGGTGTAGCCTTTCTCTTTCAGACCAAATTCTGCATCGAGGATTGCGGCGTCAAAACCTTCGATGGGCACCGCGTCCAGACCCAGCGCCGCCACGCCGAGCAGGAAGTTGCCGACGTTGAGATAAACCTGTTTTGCCATCCACTCTGCATCATCATGCAGATCTTTACGGTGCATATCGGCGAAGAACTTGCGACCTTTATCGTTCGCGGCTTTCGCTTCCGGCGTGGCAAAGCGGCCATCGGCATCTTCCTGGTCAACAACCAGCTTCAGCCAGGCATCGTCCATCGCGGTTTTTGCACAGAACACCACAACGTGCGAGGCATCAAGCATTTTACGCTCGTTGAACACGTAATTACCGGCAGCGGATTTGGCAACACGCGCTTTACCTTCTTCCGTGCTGGCAACAATAAAATGCCACGGCTGGGAGTTAGTGCTGGATGGGCTGTATTGCAGTAGCGTTTTGATCTGCTCGGCCTGTTCCGGGGTAAGTTTTTTGCTGGCATCAAATGCCTTAGTGGAATGACGCTTTAAGGCGACAGAAATGATATCCATAAAGACTCCATGTGAAAGTAATTTTGCGTGCCAGCAGATTACAAGGTTCAACGAGAAATGGTAAGCGAGAAAAATGCGCTATAGATTTCCGCTTTAGCCTGGACGCACTCTTTTTTGATCGCGTTTAGCCAGACCATCAACCACCAGATTCCACGAATCGTTGATCAGATCGCTAAGTAACGCTTCGGAGATTTCCTCGCCGGGATAAACCGAAATCCAGTGCTTTTTATTCATGTGATATCCTGGTTTAATGCTCGGGTATATCTGCTGATTTAACAGGGATTTTTGTGGATCGGACTTCAGATTGATAAAGGGGACGCCGCGCAGCTCCGACGACAGCATAAAAATCTTGCCGCCAATTTTAAAAACATCGAACTCCGGGCCAAAAGGCCAGCAAAGCTCGACAAAGGGTAACTCAAGGGCCAGGCGTTTCGCCGTTTCGTGCAGTGATTGCTTATCCATAAACGTTCCTTTAGGCGAAGGAGAATAAGCAAAGTATGCCGCGAAGTTCGGCGATAATCGACGTTTAATCCGCCAGCGAGAACCAGCGTCGCCAGATAAAGCGCAGAACAAAATACTCAATAGCGCCCAGCACTAAAAACCACAGACAAAACAATAAAGTGTAAAGCTGGCTAAGATCCATCAGATGGAACATGGTCACCAGTTTTTGTGCCAGCGTCAGCCCCAGTGCGGGGGCGGGCAGCAGCAGGCAAGAAAGGAAAGCCATCAGCAAAATGCCTGCTGCGGTGGTCAAGGTTTCTAAAGGGTGTTTCATAACATTGTTAAATGTAAGTTAAAACACCATTGTCAGGGATATTCTTCTGTAAGGCAATTCCCGGCTTAGTCACCAGCCCAGATCTCACAATGCTTTTTCACCAGCCCAATCAGCGAGCCGCCATCGGCGACGAAATCGCGCATCAGCTGCGCTTCATTCAGACCGCTGACGACCTGGCGATGCAGGGCCTCAATCGCACTCGATGCGCCAATTTTATGTGCAGAAGGGGCGATTTTTTCCAGTAAACGCAAGGTGTCTTCCGTTAGTGACCGACGATCGCCAGTATGCGGATCGGTAATGACGCCTTCCAGCCCATAGCGGCAGGCCTGGAAACGGTTGAATTTATACAGCAGGTAATCTTTCTCCTGATGTTTAAACGGGCGTTCCGTCAGTAACCAGTGGGCGGTAGCCTGAATCAATCCTGCCATATTTACCGCATGGCTAAGGGTTAACGGGGTATCCATTACCCGAACCTCCACCGTGCCAAAATGAGGACTGGGGCGAATATCCCAGTGCAGATCTTTAATGCTGTCGATCATCGTGGTGTAACTCAGGCAGCGAAACAGGGCTTCAAATTGTTGCCAGTTACTGACCCACGGCATCGGGCCATTATCGGGAAAGGCGGAAAAAATATTCGGTCGTGAGGAGGCAAAACGCGTATCCGTTCCTTGCATATATGGCGACGCGGCGGAAAGGGCGATAAAGTGCGGCACAAACCGTGACAGGCCGTGCAGCAAATAAATGGCATCATCGCCACTGGCGCAACCAACATGGACATGCTGACCAAAAACGGTCGCCTGTTGAATGAGATAACCAAAGTTTTCCAGCGTTCGTTGATAGCGTTCGTTATCGCACACCTCCTGACGCTGCCATTTCTGAAACGGGTGCGTGCCACCGCCGCAAATTTCCAGATGATGATCTGCGGCTGCCTGCAATACGACTTTCTGCATCGCTGAAAATTGCCCGGCAGCCTGGTTGATATCACGGCAAACATCCGTCGCCAGCTCCAGCATACTTTCGGTGATATCGTGCTTTACCTCTCCGGCCGTGATCTTATTTTTAACCGCGTCAATCAGCATTGAAGAGTCCTGGCTTAAGTCATAGCCCGGCGGATTAACCACCTGCATTTCCAGTTCAATACCGAGGGTAAAAGGTTCAGAAACATGAAAATCGGGTAATGGCATAGGTTTCTCTTATGTTGGCGTTTTCTATTCAGTATAGAAGTGGGAGCGACTGGGCGAGATGCGGAAGTTCTGGAATGTTTTTTTTTGATGATGGTGACTGAAGCAAATTGGCTACATTTTGCAATATGACAAGTTATGGCAGTGCGGACTGGTGGCGAAGAATTTTGACGATTGAGGCATGCAGAAAAAAACGGGTTCAGCTTCAGTTGATCAAATGAGGATTGAGAAGTCCGAAACAGGACTTACTGTATAAATAAACAGCTATTTTGCTAAGGAAGGGTAAGATAACGGCGGGTGCCTGAAGCTTTCCGGTTTCAGGTTAACTCTGAGGTCTGGAAAGATGAAGCCCCAGGACGATATTTCTATCAACCCTGGGGCTACCTACCCAAACCTGAACAATTTGGATGGTAGTCCCTTCTTCGCATGGAGGCAATATAAACATGCTGACGAAATATGCCCTTGCGGCAGTCATAGTGCTGTGTTTGACGGTGCTGGGATTTACGCTTCTGGTCGGAGACTCGCTGTGTGAGTTTACGGTGAAGGAACGTAATATTGAGTTTAAGGCTGTTCTCGCTTACGAACCGAAGAAGTAGCCGTTGTGCGGGGAGCAATCCCCGCATATCCGGTTGTCAGGTCAGGGTGGTAAGGCACCTGCTTTACACTTTCGCCCGCGGTCAGTGATGGCTGCGGGCGAATCGTACCAGAAGTTGTCAATTAATCGTGTTGGCACAGCGTTATGACTATCTTTTCTTTTATCTGCCAGTGCACAGCAAACTGCTCATCCTCTAGTCGAATGATGATCCGCTGTTTATTCCAGCTAATTATCTGATAATCCAGAAAACCTTGAGCGGCCTGTATCTTGCTTGCCTTAAATGCGCTCTCTTTGGCGGAAAATGCCAGTGTCAGCGCCAGAGAAAAGGTTAAACCGCATTCTGCGAGTCGCTCGTGTTCTGCTGGTGTAATAATGTTGTCTGTCAATTCTCTTGCGGTTTGTACAGAGAAAATCTCTTCGATATCAATGCCAATCGGTTGACGAGATACCACGGCTAATGCCGTAGTCCCGCAGTGGCTAATACTGCCGTATACCTCCGCAGGCCACACAGGTTGGCGTAGCTCGCCGATAGCGGGCACATATTTATAGCCATATTCCCGCAAGGCATAAACAGCAGCGATTCGTCCAGCTAAATGCTCTGTTTTACGTTTACGTCCAGCGTGTTGCAGTTGTGCGTAGTGTGGCAGCCAGAGTAAATCCTGCTCGCGAAAACTCGCCGGATCGAACTCAACAAAATGCAGCGTATGTCCGGCAAAGGGGAGGGCGGTATGCGTAGTTTTCATATCGACTATATTCGAGACTGATGACAAACGCAAAACTGCCTGATGCGCTACGCTTATCAGGCCTACATGGTCCTGCAATATATTGAATTGGCAAGATTTTTGTAGGCCGGATAAGGCGTTCACGCCGCATCCGGCATGAACGACGCGCACTTTGTCAACAATCTGACGTTAGCATCAGAAGTGAGTATTAATGCTCATATACCACGTACGTCCCGGCTCGTTATAGGTATACGCCCCGGCACCGGCGATATAGTTGGCTCCTGCCAGATCGCCCGTGGTCTGGGCATTACCCGCACGCCACAAACGTTTGTCGAACAGGTTGTCCACGCCGCCGGTCAGACTGACATTCTTCGTTACATCCCAGGTCGCGCTCAGGCCAACAATGCTGTACGGGCTGATTTCTTTGGTTTCCGGTCCAACCGCTGGCTGACCTTTATAGTTGTACTTCTTCGGCTGCTGCTTGCCGTACCAGGTGAAGGTTGTTTGCATCGACAAATCTTCCCGTGCCTGCCAGCTCAGCGTTGAGTTCAACGTATACTCCGGGATGATCGACAAACGGTCGCCCGTGGTTTTGTTTTCACTCTTCAGCATATAAGTGATGTTATTGGTCCACATCACCGTTTCGCTAACCGGTACGTTTAACGATCCTTCCAGACCTTCAACCACCGCTTTCGGTACGTTATCCCACTGATAGAGATCGGTGCCGACTGCGTTTTGCCCTACAGCCACATAGCCCGCTTCAATCTTATTGCGATAATCGTTACGGAACCAGGTGACGCCCGCCAGCCAGCCGTCGCGTTTGAACTCCAGACCAATCTCCTTGTTGATACTGGTTTCCGCTTTCAGGTCATCATTACCTTGCAGATAGCAGCCGCCCGCGCTGGCATAGCAGCCCTGACCTTTACTGTAGAGAATGTAGTTTGGGTTAGTCTGGTACAGACTCGGCGCTTTATAAGCACGGGCAATGCCCATTTTCAGCGTGAAGTCATCGCCTAAACCTTGCGAGATATTCAGCGCCGGACTCCAGTTATTGCCAACAATGCTGTGATGATCGAAACGCAGCCCCGGCGTTACGATGGTGCTGTCAGTCAGCTCCATATTGTTTTCGGCAAACAGCGAGAAAATTTCTGCTTTTGAATATGGGCTACGGTCGGTGGCACTCACGCCATCAATAGCGCCACCGGTATTCGTCCCGGTGAGCGCCTGGGTGTTGGAACTTAAGTCCTTCATCCGTTGCTGATTCCACTCCGTACCCAGCGTCAGCGTCTGGTTAACGAGGAAATCAATCGGCAGGTTAACTTCGCTATGCAGCATCACGTCATCGAGATCGATATCGACGAAATCCTGTGTCGCTTTTTCGTTAAATTTCCCTTCTGTGCCGCCCGCCAGACCTTCCGGGATGCGCGAGTTACGGGTGTGTTCGTACTGCACCCAGTTGCTGGTGGTCACGCCGTTATCCCAGCCGCCGTTCCAGGTCAGCGAGTAGTTCTGGCGATACAGACGGTTGGTTTCATCGCCATATTTCGAGCGGGTATAGGAGTCAGAGTTGGTGTTCTGGGTATCGCCCGCATACAGGTTACCCTGGCGGCTGTAACCCGCTTCCAGTTCCAGCGATTGCAATGGTGCGAAGTCCCAGCGCACCACGCCATTAATATCTTTGTTGATCACCCCTTCGCGCCCGGCTGGTAACGTCGTGGCATAGGTTCCGGCACGCGCGGACTGATGGCCCTGGTTGATATCCCACGCGTCAGCCTGGGTTTTGTCGAGGTTGCCATACAAGCGGAAGCTGAATTCGTCGCCCAGCGGACCGGTGAGGCTAAAGTTAGTGCGTTTGGTGGCACCTTCCTCTTTATGTTCTGGCGCATTGAAATATGCGTCCCAGGAGCCGTGCCACTCACCACTGCCTTTTTTGGTAATGATGTTAACCACGCCGCCCGCCGCGCCGTTGCCATAACGCGCAGCTGCCGGACCACGCAGAACTTCAATACGTTCAATCATTTCAGGTGGTACCCAGGAGGTATCACCACGGGTATCGCGCTCGCCACGCCAGCCCTGACGCACCGAGTTACGGCTGCTTACCGGCTTGCCGTCAATCAAAATCAGCGTGTTTTCCGGACCCATGCCGCGAATATCAATTTGTCGGTTATTCCCACGCTGACCACTGGTGGAGTTACCGGTCAGGTTAACGCCTGGCATGGTACGGATGATCTCCGACACATCGCGGGCAACGGGGTTTTTGCGGATTTCATCTGCGGTGATGGTCGAAACGCCAGGCGCTTGCAAGTTCTGCTCGGCGGCGGTAACGACAATGGTATCGTCGTGTGAAACAGGAGTATCGGTTGGCTCTTGTGCCTGTGCTACCCCATAAATCCCCAGATTGACCAACAAGGCCAGGGAATGAATCTTCTTGTTCATTGTTTTATTCCTGCATTTTTGCCACGAATTGCAACTGTCGGGCATGGTCGTCATCAATACGACGCACCCCGCTACCGCGAAAACCTTTGATCCTGAAAGACACGCAGTGCAGTTGGTTAATTAATGTCCGCGCTTCCCACGGCGCGCCATTACGCTATTGCAAATGCAAATAGTTATCAATAATATTATCAATATATTTCTGCAATCAATGAAAAATTGCACAGTAAACATGGGGTTATGGTGTGACGGCGTTAAAAGTAGGAAGTGAGAGCTGGTGGCAGTCGAAACATGGCCCGGAATGGCAGCGTCTGAATGACGAAATGTTTGAGGTCACTTTCTGGTGGCGTGATCCCCAAGGTTCTGAAGAATACTCGACGATAAAGCGGGTATGGGTCTACGTCACTGGTGTGACCGATCACCATCAGAACAGCCAGCCCCAGTCGATGCAGCGAATTGCAGGCACCAACGTCTGGCAGTGGACGACACAACTCAATGCCAACTGGCGCGGCAGCTACTGTTTTATTCCCACCGAACGCGATGACATTTTTTCTGCACCATCCCCCGATCGCCTCGAATTACGTGAAGGCTGGCGAAAACTATTACCCCAGGCGATAGCCGATCCGCTGAATCCACAAAGCTGGAAAGGCGGGCGAGGGCACGCTGTTTCTGCACTCGAAATGCCGCAAGCGCCTCTGCAACCGGGATGGGATTGTCCGCAAGCGCCAGAAATACCTGTCAAAGAAATTATCTGGAAAAGTGAACAGTTGAAAAATTCACGCCGTGTATGGATTTTTACCACCGGCGATGCAACAGCAGAAGAACGCCCGCTGGCAGTTTTGCTTGATGGCGAATTTTGGGCGCAGAGTATGCCCGTCTGGCCTGCGCTGACTTCGCTGACCCATCGTCGGCAACTTCCTCCCGCCGTGTATGTGTTGATCGACGCTATCGACACCACGCACCGCGCTCACGAACTGCCGTGTAATGCGGATTTCTGGCTGGCAGTACAGCAAGAGTTATTACCCCTGGTGAAAGCTATTGCCCCTTTTAGCGATCGCGCCGATCGCACCGTGGTCGCCGGGCAGAGTTTTGGTGGGCTTTCCGCGCTGTATGCCGGACTGCACTGGCCTGAACGTTTTGGCTGTGTATTAAGCCAGTCAGGATCGTACTGGTGGCCGCATCGGGGCGGGCAGCAAGAAGGTGTTTTACTTGAGCAACTTAAAGCTGGTCAAGTTAGCGCCGAAGGTCTGCGCATTGTGCTGGAAGCGGGTATTCGCGAGCCGATGATCATGCGGGCCAATCAGGCGCTGTATGCGCAATTACACCCCATAAAAGAATCCATTTTCTGGCGTCAGGTTGACGGCGGACATGATGCGCTTTGTTGGCGCGGTGGCTTGATGCAGGGGCTAATCGACCTCTGGCAACCACTTTTCCATGACAGGAGTTGAATATGGCATTCAGTAATCCCTTCGATGATCCGCAGGGAGCGTTTTACATTTTGCGCAATGCGCAGGGGCAATTCAGTCTGTGGCCGCAACAATGCGCCTTACCGGCAGGCTGGGTCGTTGTGTGTCAGCCGCAGTCACAGGCGTCCTGCCAGCAGTGGCTTGAAGCCCACTGGCGTACTCTGACACCGGCGAATTTCACCCAGTTGCAGGAGGCACAATGAGCCAGCATTTACCTTTGGTCGCCGCACAGCCCGGCATCTGGATGGCAGAAAAACTGTCGGATTTACCCTCCGCCTGGAGCGTGGCGCATTACGTTGAGTTAACCGGAGAGGTTGATGCGCCACTACTGGCCCGCGCGGTGGTTGCCGGAATAGCGCAAGCAGATACGCTGCGGATGCGTTTTACGGAAGATAACGGCGAAGTCTGGCAGTGGGTCGATGATGCGCTGACGTTCGAACTGCCAGAAATTATCGACCTGCGAACCAACATTGATCCGCACGGTACTGCGCGGGCATTAATGCAGGCGGATTTACAGCAAAATCTACGTGCCGACAGCGGCAAACCGCTGGTCTTTCATCAGCTCATTCAGGTGGCAGATAACCGCTGGTACTGGTATCAGCGTTATCACCATTTGCTGGTCGATGGCTTCAGTTTCCCGGCCATTACCCGCCAGATCGCCAATATTTACTGCGCATGGCTGCGTGGCGAACCAACGCCTGCTTCGCCGTTTACGCCTTTCGCTGATGTCGTGGAAGAGTACCAGCAATACCGCGAAAGCGAAGCCTGGCAGCGTGATGCGGCATTCTGGACGGAACAGCGTCGTCAACTGCCGCCGCCCGCGTCACTTTCTCCGGCACCTTTACCGGGGCGCAGCGTCTCGGCAGATATTCTGCGCCTGAAACTGGAGTTTACCGACGGGGAATTCCGCCAGCTGGCTACGCAACTTTCAGGTGTGCAGCGTACCGATTTAGCACTTGCGTTGGCAGCCTTGTGGCTGGGGCGATTGTGCAATCGCATGGACTACGCCGCCGGATTTATCTTTATGCGTCGACTGGGCTCGGCGGCGCTGACGGCTACCGGACCCGTGCTCAACGTTTTGCCGTTGGGGATTCACATTGCGGCACAAGAAACGCTGCCGGAACTGGCAACCCGACTGGCAGCACAACTGAAAAAAATGCGTCGTCATCAACGTTACGATGCCGAACAAATTGTCCGTGACAGCGGGCGAGCGGCAGGAGAGGAACCGCTGTTCGGTCCGGTACTCAATATCAAGGTATTTGATTACCAACTGGATATTCCTGGTGTTCAGACGCAAACCCATACCCTGGCAACCGGTCCGGTTAATGACCTTGAACTGGCCCTGTTCCCGGATGAACACGGTGATTTGAGTATTGAGATCCTCGCCAATAAACAGCGTTACGATGAGCCAACGTTAATCCAGCATGCTGAACGCCTGAAAATGCTGATTGCCCAGTTCGCCGCGGATCCGGCGCTGTTGTGCGGCGATGTCGATATTATGCTGCCAGGTGAATATGCGCAGCTGGCGCAGATCAACGCCACTCAGGTTGAGATTCCAGAAACCACGCTGAGCGCGCTGGTGGCAGAACAAGCGGCAAAAACACCGGATGCTCCGGCGCTGGTTGATGCGCGTTACCAGTTTAGCTATCGGGAAATGCGCGAACAGGTGGTGGCGCTGGCGAATCTGCTGCGTGAGCGCGGCGTTAAACCAGGCGACAGCGTGGCGGTGGCGCTACCGCGCTCGGTCTTTTTGACTCTGGCGCTACATGCAATTGTTGAGGCTGGTGCGGCCTGGTTACCGCTGGATACCGGCTATCCGGACGATCGCCTGAAAATGATGCTGGAAGATGCGCGTCCGTCGCTGTTAATTACCACCGACGATCAACTGCCGCGCTTTAGCGATGTTCCCAATTTAACAAACCTTTGCTATAACGCCCCGCTTACCCCCCAGGGCAGTGCGCCGCTGCAACTTTCACAACCGCATAACACGGCTTATATCATCTTTACCTCTGGCTCCACCGGCAGGCCGAAAGGGGTAATGGTCGGGCAGACGGCTATCGTTAACCGCCTGTTGTGGATGCAAAATCATTATCCACTTACAGGTGAAGATGTCGTTGCCCAAAAAACGCCGTGCAGTTTTGATGTCTCGGTGTGGGAGTTTTTCTGGCCGTTTATTGCCGGGGCTAAACTGGTGATGGCTGAACCGGAAGCGCACCGCGACCCGCTCGCTATGCAGCAATTCTTTGCCGAATATGGTGTAACGACCACGCACTTTGTGCCGTCGATGCTGGCGGCATTTGTTGCATCGCTGACTCCGCAAACCGCTCGTCAGAATTGCGCGACGTTGAAACAGGTTTTCTGTAGTGGTGAGGCCTTACCCGCTGATTTATGCCGCGAATGGCAACAGTTAACCAGCGCGCCGTTGCATAATTTATATGGCCCGACGGAAGCGGCGGTAGATGTCAGCTGGTATCCGGCTTTTGGCGAGGAACTGGCACAGGTGCGCGGCAGCAGTGTGCCGATTGGTTATCCGGTGTGGAATACGGGCCTGCGTATTCTTGATGCGATGATGCATCCGGTGCCGCCGGGTGTGGCGGGAGATCTCTATCTCACCGGTATTCAACTGGCGCAGGGGTATCTTGGACGACCCGATCTGACCGCCAGCCGCTTTATTGCCGATCCTTTTGCCCCTGGCGAACGGATGTACCGTACCGGAGACGTTGCCCGCTGGCTGGATAACGGCGCGGTGGAGTACCTCGGGCGCAGTGACGATCAGCTAAAAATTCGCGGGCAGCGTATTGAACTGGGCGAAATCGATCGCGTGATGCAGGCACTGCCGGATGTCGAACAGGCCGTTACCCACGCCTGCGTCATTAACCAGGCTGCCGCAACGGGAGGCGATGCGCGTCAGTTGGTTGGGTATCTGGTGTCGCAATCAGGCCTGCCGCTGGATACCACTGCATTGCAGGCGCAGTTGCGCGAAACATTGCCACCGCATATGGTGCCCGTGGTTCTGCTGCAACTTCCGCAGTTGCCGCTTAGCGCCAACGGCAAGCTGGATCGCAAAGCCTTATCGTTGCCTGAACTGAAGGCACAAGCGCCGGGGCGTGCGCCGAAAGCGGGCAGTGAAACGATTATCGCCGCGGCATTCTCGTCGTTGCTGGGTTGTGACGTGCAGGATGCCGATGCTGATTTCTTTGCGCTTGGCGGTCATTCGCTACTGGCAATGAAACTGGCTGCGCAGTTAAGTCGGCAGTTTACCCGCCAGGTGACGCCGGGGCAGGTGATGGTCGCGTCAACTGTCGCCAAACTGGCAACGATTATTGATGGTGAAGAAGACAGCTCCCGGCGCATGGGATTCGAAACCATTCTGCCGTTGCGTGAAGGTAATGGCCCGACGCTGTTTTGTTTCCATCCGGCCTCCGGTTTTGCCTGGCAGTTTAGCGTGCTTTCGCGTTATCTCGATCCACAATGGTCGATTATTGGCATTCAGTCGCCGCGCCCTCATGGCCCCATGCAGACCGCGGCAAACCTGGATGAAGTCTGCGAAGCGCATCTGGCAACGTTACTTGAACAACAACCGCACGGCCCTTATTACCTGCTGGGGTATTCGCTGGGCGGTACGCTGGCGCAGGGCATTGCGGCGCGACTGCGTGCCCGTGGCGAACAGGTGGCATTTCTTGGCTTGCTGGATACCTGGCCGCCAGAAACGCAAAACTGGCAGGAAAAAGAGGCTAATGGCCTGGACCCGGAAGTGCTGGCGGAGATTAACCGCGAGCGCGAGGCCTTCCTGGCGGCACAGCAGGGAAGTACTTCAACGGAGTTGTTTACCACCATTGAAGGCAACTACGCTGATGCTGTGCGCCTGCTGACGACTGCTCATAGCGTACCGTTTGACGGTAAAGCGACGCTGTTTGTTGCTGAACGCACGCTTCAGGAAGGTATGAATCCCGAACGCGTCTGGTCGCCGTGGATAGCCGAGCTGGATATCTATCGTCAGGATTGTGCGCATGTGGATATTATCTCTCCAGGGGCATTTGAAAAAATTGGGCCGATTATTCGCGCAACGCTAAACAGATAAATTAACATTATCTATAAACCCATAATTACAGAAAATAATTATGGGTTTTTTATTTGTTTGATTTATAGGTTTGATGAATATTTCTCTTAAATAGAGTGAATGTTGCATTCAGTGGAAGGAATTTACAAACTTCAGCTTCGGATAATTATCACCAACTGGTAAAGTGAGCGCCGTAGAGATTTCCCCTATTGGACTCATTTTCAGGTTATACCCCATGTCATCACTGAATATTAAACAGGGAAGTGACGCTCATTTTCCCGAGTATCCTCTGGCGTCGCCCAGTAATAATGAAATTGATTTACTTAATCTAATCGCAGTTTTATGGCGGGCCAAAAAAACGGTCATGGCGGTCATTTTTGCATTTGCCTGCGCAGGTTTACTGATCTCTTTCATCCTGCCGCAAAAATGGACCAGCGCGGCGGTTGTCACGCCTCCAGAACCTGTTCAGTGGCAGGCGCTTGAGAAAACATTCACTAAGCTTCGTGTGCTGGATCTGGATATCAAAATTGATCGTACAGAAGCATTTAACCTGTTTATCAAGAAGTTTCAGTCGGTTAGCTTGCTGGAAGAGTACCTGCGCTCAACACCTTATGTGATGGACCAATTAAAAGAGGCGAAAATCGACGAACTGGATTTGCATCGCGCAATTGTCGCATTGAGCGAAAAAATGAAAGCGGTTGATGACAATGCCAGTAAGAAAAAAGATGAACCGTCACTGTATACCTCCTGGACGCTAAGTTTTACCGCGCCAACCAGCGAAGAGGCGCAGACCGTTTTGAGCGGGTATATCGATTATATCTCTGCGTTGGTGGTGAAAGAGTCGATAGAAAACGTCCGTAATAAACTGGAGATCAAAACCCAGTTTGAAAAAGAAAAACTGGCTCAGGATCGCATTAAAACGAAAAATCAACTTGATGCAAACATTCAGCGCCTCAATTATTCACTCGACATTGCCAACGCGGCAGGAATTAAAAAGCCCGTTTACAGTAATGGTCAGGCCGTTAAAGATGACCCCGATTTCTCTATTTCTCTCGGCGCAGACGGTATTGAACGCAAACTGGAAATTGAAAAAGCGGTTACTGACGTTGCGGAACTGAACGGTGAATTACGTAATCGTCAGTATCTTGTCGAGCAATTAACAAAAGCAAATATCAACGATGTGAATTTTACGCCGTTTAAATATCAGTTAAGCCCGTCATTGCCAGTGAAAAAAGACGGTCCGGGTAAGGCGATTATTGTGATCCTTTCTGCGATGGTCGGCGGGATGGTGGCTTGTGGTGGCGTGCTGTTGCGCCATGCGATGGCATCCAGAAAACAGGATGCCGTGATGGAAGAGCACTTAGTTTAACTATTTGCGGTTGAAGGTGCCGTTCGTCCGAGCGGCACCACGAGCGGCGTTCCGGCTACCGGATCGTCAATAATCATGCAGCGCAGACCATAAATGCGCTCGATCAATTCAGCAGTGACAATCTCCTTCGGCGCTCCCTGAGCAACAATTTTCCCTTCCCGCAATGCAATCAAATGGCTGGCGTAACGACAGGCCTGATTAAGATCGTGCAGCACCGCCGCCAGGGTATAGCCTTTCTCGCGGTTCAGTTCGCTTAACAGTTCCAGTAGATCAATCTGATGACTGATATCCAGCCAGGTCGTGGGTTCGTCGAGCAGCATAATTGCCGTTTCCTGGGCCAGCACCATTGCTATCCACGCTCGCTGGCGTTGTCCGCCAGAAAGGGTATCCACGCTTTGATCTGCCAGATGAGTTATTCCCGTGGCCTGCATCGCTTTCGTTACCGCTTCTTCATCCTCTTTGCGCCAGCGGGTAAACAGCGGTTGATGCGGGTAACGTCCACGCGCCACCAGCTCCTGCACGGTGATATCGCCCGGCGTGGTAGCATTTTGCGCCAACAGGCCAATCCGGCGTGCAACCTCTTTACTGGCGTAATGTTGAATGTGCTCACCATCCAGCCAGACATGCCCGTGAGCAGGCGTCATCAGGCGGCTTAAAGTACGCAGTAACGTGGATTTACCGCAGCCATTTGGCCCGATAATTGCCGTGAAGTGACCATCAGGAATTTCTACAGTCAGATTTTCCGCAACGGTATATTTGCCATATCCGAGGGTTAACTGTTCGCCACGCAAACGGGCTACTGATTCGGTCATTTTTTGCGAGACTCCTGAATTAACAAGACGATAAGGTAAATACCACCGAGGCTGACGGTAACGACGCCAACCGGAAGTTGATACGGCATAAACAGTTGTTGGGCGCAGAGATCGGCCGCCAGCAGTAACAACGCCCCGCACAGCGCCGCCTGGGTCAGCCCCCAGCGAGCGGTGCTGCTAATGCGGCGGGCAATGTGTGGCGCGACTAAAGCAATAAAGGAAATCGGCCCCGCCAGGGCAGTGGCAGCTGCGGTAAGTACTACGGCGACCAGCATCATTAACAGCCGCGAACGTTCGACGCTGACGCCCAGCGCACATGCGGTATCATCACCCATCTCCAGCAAGCGCATCCGCCGCACCAGCAAGGCGGCGGCAATGAGCATCAATATAATGATGGGTGCGGAGGGCGAGGTTTTTGCCCACGTCAGGCCGTTGAGCGATCCGGCATTCCACAAACCTGCTGTTAGCGCCGTTTCTAAAGACGCTTTCAGCAAAAGCCAGGTATTAAAGGCCACCAGCATGGCGCGAACGCCGATGCCGATAATAATCAACCGAAAGGTGTCGATGCCGTTACGCCAGGCGAGCAGCCAGACCAGCAGCGAGGTGACAATGCCGCCCACCATTGCTGCCAGGGCGATAGCCGTCAGGTCCTGACCAAACAGCACCATCGCCACCAGCACGCCGCTCCACGCCCCGGTGTTAAAGCCCATTACGTCAGGGCTGCCGAGCGGGTTACGCATCAGCGACTGAAAAATCGCGCCGCTGACGCCCAGAGCCGCGCCAATTAACAGCGCCATCAGCACGCGTGGTAAACGCCATTCGGTGACCACCATCGTCATACTGCGCGGCGCATCGCCCATCAGCGCGGCGAATATCTGCGAGGTTTCCAGCGTGACGGTACCGCTGCGTAATCCCCAGATACCTGCAACCACACAGGCGGAAACCAGCAGCAAACAGGTGATGATTAATCGGCGAGAGACGTAAATCATGCGCCACCTCGCGTTTTACGTCGCACGAGGAAGATCAGCACCGGTGCGCCAATAAAGGCACTGACTACAGAAACGCGCAGTTCGCCGGGCACAATCACACGCCCGATGATATCGGCAAACAGCAGCAGGGCAGGGGTAGCAAGTAGCGTGACGGGCAGCGACCAGCGATGATCGGCACCTACCAGCCAACGCGCCATATGCGGCATCATCAGGCCAATAAAGGCAATCGGGCCAACTACCGCCGTTGCACTACCGCAAAGCACGGTAATCGCCAGCAGACCAATCAACTGTGTGCGCGCCACGCGACTGCCTAGCGCCGTCGCGGTGTCACTGCCGAGGCTTAAACTGTTCAGCGCGCGGCTCAGTAATAGCGCGGTTGCTCCGGCGATCAGCACCGGGATCAGCACAACTTTTAAGGTATATAGATTACGAATATCCAGCGAACCGGCTTGCCAGAAACGCAACTGATCGTAGACGTCAGGATTAAGCAGGGCGATGCCGCTGGTCAGCCCTTCCAGCACCGCCGCCAGCGCCACGCCCGCCAGGGTTAAACGCACCGGACTTAACTGCCCGCCGCCCTGGCTGCCGGTAAAGGCAACAATCAATGAGGCCACCAGCGCCCCGGCGAAGGCCATCGCCAGTTGTTCCTGCGCGGATGAGTAACCAAACAGCGCCGCACCCAGCACAATGGCAAAGCTGGCTCCGGCGTTCACGCCAAGCAAGCCGGGGTCGGCAAGTGGGTTTCGGGTGAGGGTTTGCATCAACGCCCCGGCAAGGCCAAGCGCACCGCCTGCCAGTAAACCGGCAAGGGTGCGCGGCAGTCGCGCGTCGAGCACGATGGTGCAGTCGGCGCTCTGGCAGGTGCCGGAGAGGGCCTCCAGCACTACGGAAGCGGGGAGTGATTTTGCCCCAATGAGCAGGCTTAATGCCGTCGCGATAATCAGTAATAACAGCAATCCGGGCACGGCAATGGCGCGTGTCACGGCAATAGAACCAGACATACGAACTTCCATGATAATGAAATTAATTATCGTTATCGATCTTATTTGGATATGTTAGCATGTGCAGCCTAAGAATAGGTATTTAAAATATTTGATGGCAAGGCATTGTAATGAATAAACAATCCTGGCTGCTTAACCTCAGCCTGTTGAAAACGCACCCGGCGTTTCGTGCAGTATTCCTCGCTCGTTTTATCTCAATTGTGTCTCTGGGTTTGCTCGGCGTCGCGGTGCCCGTGCAGATCCAGATGATGACGCATTCTACCTGGCAGGTGGGGCTTTCGGTGACGCTGACCGGCGGCGCGATGTTTGTTGGCCTGATGGTCGGCGGTGTGCTGGCGGATCGCTATGAGCGCAAAAAAGTGATTTTGCTGGCGCGCGGCACCTGTGGCATTGGCTTCATTGGACTGTGCCTTAATGCACTGCTGCCGGAGCCGTCATTGCTGGCAATCTATTTACTTGGTTTATGGGATGGTTTTTTCGCATCACTTGGCGTTACGGCGCTACTGGCGGCGACACCTGCACTGGTAGGGCGTGAAAACTTAATGCAGGCCGGGGCGATCACCATGTTGACCGTGCGCCTGGGGGCGGTGATTTCGCCTATGATTGGCGGTTTATTGCTGGCGACCGGCGGCGTAGCCTGGAACTACGGGCTGGCGGCGGCGGGCACGTTTATTACCTTGCTACCGTTGTTAAGCCTTCCGGCGTTGCCACCGCCACCGCAGCCGCGTGAGCATCCGTTGAAATCATTACTGGCAGGATTTCGTTTTCTGCTCGCCAGCCCGCTGGTGGGAGGGATTGCGCTGCTGGGTGGTTTATTGACGATGGCGAGCGCGGTGCGGGTACTGTATCCGGCGCTGGCTGACAACTGGCAGATGTCGGCGGCACAGATTGGTTTTCTCTATGCGGCGATCCCGCTCGGCGCGGCTATTGGCGCGTTAACCAGCGGGAAGCTGGCACATAGTGCGCGACCAGGGTTGTTGATGCTGCTCTCCACGCTGGGATCGTTCCTCGCCATTGGTCTGTTTGGCCTGATGCCGATGTGGATTTTAGGCGTGGTTTGTCTGGCGCTGTTCGGCTGGCTGAGCGCGGTTAGTTCGTTGCTGCAATACACAATGCTGCAAACACAAACCCCGGAAGCGATGTTAGGGCGGATTAACGGTTTGTGGACGGCGCAAAACGTGACGGGCGATGCCATAGGCGCGGCGCTGCTGGGCGGTTTGGGAGCGATGATGACACCGGTTGCTTCCGCAAGCGCGAGCGGTTTTGGTTTGTTGATTATCGGCGTGTTGTTATTGCTGGTGCTGGTGGAGTTGCGACGTTTTCGCCAGACGCCGCCGCAGATGACAGCGTCCGACAGTTAATGCTTAAAACAGCGCCTTAAGTCGTTCCAGCACTTGCATGGCGCTGTAGTAATCCAGTCGGAACGTCTCGGTTCCCAGCGCATAAACCTGCTTGTTTTGTACTGCAGGCAGGTGCGCGAGCAGCGGATTAGCATAAATAGCATCGGCGTCTTTCTGATCACCGGCGAACAGGAATAGTGACTCACCATTTAACCCTGCAGCCAGATTTTCCCCACCAAGCTGAATGATGTCATGGCGTTTGCCCTGGCTTTGGCTGGCGTTTAACCCTGCGGGCAACTTCGCCAGCGTAAAGCCGAGTTGTTCCAGCATCTGCCCTTGTGCTGATTCAGGCGTCCAGAGATTGGCACTGTGTGCAGCGGCGGTATAGACAATGGCAGTGACCGGCTGCGGCGGTAATTTGATTTGCTCTTTCGCCGCCGCCAGTTGCTTATCAAACTGCGCAATCCGCTCTGCCGCTTGTTTCTCATGCCCGGTAATTTCGCCAAGTTGCGTTAACAGCGACTGCCAGCTTTTGTCGTCGTAATTGATGATTAATGTCGGGGCGATGGTGGAAAGCTGATCGTACAGCGCCAGCGCCGAATCACCGCCGGTTGCGCTAATTAAAATCAGATCCGGCATTTGCGCGGCAACGGCTTCGGCACTTGGTTCACCGATATAGAGTCGTTGCAATTTGCGTTCTTTCGCTACCTTGCTCCACTGGCGTAAAAAGCCCTGGTCATCCGCGACGCGGTTATTTGGCGTGGTCGCGCCGCTGGCAATCACCGGAGCATCAATCGCCAGCAGTGAGCCGGTCAGGGTGACGCTGGTGGAAACAATACGCTGCGGCTGGCTTTCCAGGGTATGAGTGCCACGGCTGTCAGTAATCTGACGCGGCCAGTCGGCGGCCTGAACTGCGGCTATTCCTGAAAGCAAAAGTCCTGTTAATAGAAGGGCGTTGCGGTAGAGCGGGGCGAGTCTCACAAATCAGCTTCCTGTTATTAATGAAGTTAATGCTTCTCATTTTCATTGTAACCACAAGCAGATGCAACCCCGAGTTGCAGATTGCGTTACCTCAAGAGTTGACATAGTGCGCGTTTGCTTTTAGGTTAGCGACCGAAAATATAAATGATAATCATTATTAAAGCCTTTATCATTTTGTGGAGGATGATATGGATACGTCACTGGCTGAGGAAGTACAGCAGACCATGGCAACACTTGCGCCCAATCGCTTTTTCTTTATGTCGCCGTACCGCAGTTTTACGACGTCAGGATGTTTCGCCCGCTTCGATGAGCCGGCTGTGAACGGGGATTCGCCCGACAGTCCCTTCCAGCAAAAACTCGCCGCGCTGTTTGCCGATGCCAAAGCGCAGGGCATCAAAAATCCGGTGATGGTCGGGGCGATTCCCTTCGATCCACGTCAGCCTTCATCGCTGTATATTCCTGAATCCTGGCAGTCGTTCTCCCGCCAGGAAAAACAATCTTCAGCCCGCCGTTTTACCCGCAGCCAGTCGCTGAACGTGGTGGAACGCCAGGCAATTCCGGAACAAGCCACGTTTGAACAGATGGTTGCTCGCGCTGCCGCACTTACCGCCACGCCGCAGGTCGACAAAGTGGTGTTGTCACGGTTGATTGATATCACCACTGACGCCGCCATTGATAGTGGCGTATTGCTGGAACGGTTGATTGCGCAAAACCCGGTTAGTTACAACTTCCATGTGCCGTTGGCAGATGGTGGCGTTCTGCTGGGGGCCAGCCCGGAACTGCTGCTACGTAAAGACGGCGAGCGTTTTAGCTCCATTCCGTTAGCCGGTTCTGCGCGTCGTCAGCCGGATGAAGTGCTCGATCGCGAAGCGGGTAATCGTCTGCTGGCGTCAGAAAAAGATCGCCATGAACATGAACTGGTGACTCAGGCGATGAAAGAGGTACTGCGCGAATGCAGTAGTGAGTTACACGTTCCTTCCTCTCCACAATTGATTACCACGCCGACGCTGTGGCATCTCGCAACTCCCTTTGAAGGTAAAGCGAATTCGCAAGAAAACGCACTGACTCTGGCCTGTCTGCTGCATCCGACCCCCGCGCTGAGCGGTTTCCCGCATCAGGCCGCGACCCAGGTTATTGCTGAACTGGAGCCGTTCGACCGCGAACTGTTTGGCGGCATTGTGGGTTGGTGTGACAGCGAAGGTAACGGCGAGTGGGTGGTGACCATCCGCTGCGCGAAGCTGCGGGAAAATCAGGTGCGCCTGTTTGCCGGAGCGGGGATTGTGCCTGCGTCGTCACCGTTGGGTGAGTGGCGCGAAACGGGCGTCAAACTTTCTACCATGTTGAACGTTTTTGGATTGCATTAAGGAGTGAGGATGAGCATTCCATTCACCCGCTGGCCGGAAGAGTTTGCCCGTCGCTATCGGGAAAAAGGCTACTGGCAGGATTTGCCGCTGACCGACATTCTGACCCGTCATGCCGCAAGCGACAGCATCGCGGTCATCGACGGCGAGCGGCAGTTGAGTTACCGGGAGCTGAATCAGGCGGCGGATAACCTCGCGTGTAGTTTGCGCCGTCAGGGCATTAAACCTGGTGAAACCGCGCTGGTACAACTGGGTAACGTCGCTGAACTTTACATTACCTTTTTCGCGTTGCTGAAACTGGGCGTTGCGCCGGTGCTGGCGCTGTTCAGCCATCAGCGTAGTGAACTGAACGCCTATGCCAGCCAGATTGAACCGGCGTTACTGATTGCCGATCGCCAGCATGCGCTGTTTAGCGGAGATGATTTCCTCAATACATTTGTTGCAGAGCATTCCTCCATTCGCGTGGTGCAACTGCACAACGACAGCGGTGAGCATAATTTGCAGGATGCGATTAACCATCCGGCTGAGGATTTTACTGCCACGCCGTCACCTGCTGATGAAGTGGCCTATTTCCAGCTTTCCGGCGGCACCACCGGCACACCGAAACTGATCCCACGTACTCATAATGACTATTACTACAGCGTGCGTCGTAGCGTCGAGATTTGTCAGTTCACACAACAGACACGCTACCTGTGCGCGATCCCGGCGGCTCATAACTACGCCATGAGTTCACCGGGATCGTTGGGGGTATTTCTCGCTGGCGGCACTGTGGTTCTGGCGGCCGACCCCAGCGCCACGCTTTGCTTCCCATTGATTGAAAAACATCAGGTGAACGTCACCGCGCTGGTGCCGCCCGCAGTCAGCCTGTGGTTACAGGCGCTGGCTGAAGGCGAAAGCCGGGCGCAGCTTGCCTCGCTGAAACTGTTACAGGTCGGTGGTGCACGTCTTTCTGCCACGCTTGCTGCGCGTATTCCCGCTGAGATTGGCTGCCAGTTGCAGCAGGTGTTTGGCATGGCGGAAGGGCTGGTGAACTACACCCGTCTTGATGATAGCGCGGAGAAAATTATCCATACCCAGGGTTACCCAATGTGCCCGGACGATGAAGTGTGGGTTGCCGATGCCGAAGGAAATCCACTGCCGCAAGGGGAAGTCGGACGCCTGATGACGCGCGGTCCGTACACCTTCCGCGGCTATTACAAAAGCCCGCAGCACAATGCCAGCGCCTTTGATGCCAACGGTTTTTACTGTTCCGGCGATCTGATCTCTATTGATCCAGAGGGTTACATCACCGTGCAGGGGCGCGAGAAAGATCAGATTAACCGTGGCGGCGAGAAGATCGCTGCCGAAGAGATCGAAAACCTGCTGCTGCGCCACCCGGCGGTGATCTACGCCGCACTGGTGAGCATGGAAGATGAGCTGATGGGCGAAAAAAGCTGTGCTTATCTGGTGGTAAAAGAGCCGCTGCGCGCGGTGCAGGTGCGTCGTTTCCTGCGTGAACAGGGTATTGCCGAGTTTAAATTACCGGATCGCGTGGAGTGTGTAGATTCACTTCCGCTGACGGCGGTCGGGAAAGTCGATAAAAAACAATTACGTCAGTGGCTGGCGTCACGCGCATCAGCCTGAAGGAGAGAACACGATGGCTATTCCAAAATTAGAGGCTTACGCACTGCCGGAGTCTCACGATATTCCGCAGAATAAAGTAGACTGGGCCTTTGAACCGCAACGTGCCGCGTTGTTAATCCATGATATGCAGGACTATTTTGTCAGCTTCTGGGGCGAGAACTGCCCGATGATGGAGCAGGTGATCGCGAATATTGCGGCACTACGCGACTACTGCAAACAGCACAATATCCCGGTTTATTACACCGCCCAGCCGAAAGAGCAGAGCGATGAAGATCGGGCGCTGTTGAATGATATGTGGGGGCCAGGCCTGACCCGTTCGCCGGAACAGCAAAAGGTGGTGGATCGCCTGACGCCAGATGCCGACGACACGGTGCTGGTGAAGTGGCGCTACAGCGCGTTTCATCGTTCTCCGCTGGAGCAAATGCTCAAAGAGAGTGGACGTAACCAGCTGATTATTACCGGGGTATATGCCCACATTGGCTGTATGACCACCGCAACGGACGCATTTATGCGCGATATTAAACCGTTTATGGTGGCAGATGCGCTGGCCGATTTCAGCCGTGACGAGCATTTGATGTCGCTGAAATATGTGGCCGGACGTTCTGGCCGGGTGGTGATGACCGAAGAATTGCTGCCAGCACCTATCCCCGCCAGCAAAGCGGCGCTGCGTGAGGTGATCCTGCCGTTGCTGGACGAGTCCGATGAACCGTTCGATGACGACAACCTGATCGACTACGGTCTGGATTCGGTGCGGATGATGGCGCTGGCGGCGCGCTGGCGCAAAGTGCATGGCGATATCGACTTTGTCATGCTGGCGAAAAACCCGACCATCGATGCCTGGTGGAAGCTACTCTCCCGCGAGGTGAAATAATGGATTTCAGCGGTAAAAATGTCTGGGTAACTGGCGCGGGGAAAGGTATCGGCTATGCCACGGCGCTGGCATTTGTTGAGGCGGGGGCGAAAGTTACCGGTTTTGATCAAGCGTTCGCGCAGGAGCAATATCCCTTTGCGACCGAAGTGATGGATGTTGCCGATGCTGCGCAGGTGGCGCAGGTATGTCAGCGACTGTTAGCGCAAACGGAGCGACTGGACGTGCTGGTCAATGCGGCGGGAATTTTACGCATGGGCGCGACAGACCAACTGAGCAAAGAGGACTGGAAGCAGACTTTTGCAGTTAATGTCGGTGGCGCGTTTAACCTGTTCCAGCAAACCATGAACCAGTTTCGCCGTCAGCGGGGCGGGGCGATTGTTACTGTTGCGTCCGACGCCGCACACACGCCGCGCATTGGTATGAGTGCTTATGGCGCGTCGAAAGCGGCGCTGAAAAGCCTGGCGTTGAGCGTTGGGCTGGAACTGGCGGGTAGCAGCGTGCGCTGTAATGTGGTTTCGCCGGGCTCCACCGACACCGATATGCAACGCACGCTGTGGGTGAGCGATGACGCCGAAGAGCAGCGTATTCGCGGCTTTGGCGAGCAGTTTAAACTCGGCATTCCGCTGGGGAAAATCGCCCGTCCACAGGAGATCGCCAATACGATTTTGTTCCTCGCCTCTGACCTCGCCAGCCATATCACCCTACAGGATATTGTGGTGGATGGCGGCTCGACGCTGGGGGCATAAGCATGATCTGGAAACGCCATTTAACGCTCGACGAGCTGAACGCCACCAGCGATAACACAATGGTGGCGCATCTGGGAATTGTGTATACCCGTCTGGGCGATGATGTGCTGGAAGCCGAAATGCCGGTTGATAACCGTACTCATCAGCCGTTTGGCCTGCTGCATGGCGGCGCGTCGGCGGCGCTGGCGGAAACGCTGGGATCGATGGCCGGATTTATGATGACCCGCGACGGACAGTGTGTGGTGGGCACGGAACTTAACGCCACACATCATCGCCCGGTGTCTGAGGGAAAGGTGCGCGGCGTCTGCCAGCCGCTGCATCTTGGGCGGCAAAATCAGAGCTGGGAAATCGTCGTTTTCGATGAACAGGGGCGGCGTTGCTGCACTTGTCGGCTGGGTACGGCAGTTTTGGGATGAACCCGACAGAATTAAATGAGATTGCAGGAAAACTCGGTTAACGGAGTGATCGAGTTAACATTGTTAAGTTAAATATTGGTTTCAACTCCGATTTACATGGTTGCTGTGTTGTTAAATTGCGCAAAGATGTTATAGAAACAAAATGTAACATCTCTATGGACACGCACACGGATAACAACTATGAACAAATCAGGGAAATACCTCGTCTGGACAGTGCTCTCTGTAATGGGAGCATTTGCTCTGGGATACATTGCTTTAAATCGTGGGGAACAGATCAACGCGCTGTGGATTGTGGTGGCGTCGGTCTGTATCTATCTGATCGCTTACCGTTTTTATGGCCTGTATATCGCCAAAAATGTGCTGGCGGTTGACCCGACGCGTATGACGCCAGCGGTGCGCCATAACGACGGGCTGGACTATGTGCCGACGGACAAAAAAGTGCTGTTCGGTCACCATTTTGCGGCCATTGCCGGAGCAGGCCCGCTGGTGGGGCCGGTGCTGGCGGCGCAAATGGGTTACCTGCCGGGGATGATCTGGCTGCTCGCCGGGGTGGTTCTCGCCGGTGCGGTGCAGGATTTCATGGTGCTGTTTGTTTCCACGCGCCGCGATGGTCGCTCGCTGGGTGAGCTGGTCAAAGAAGAGATGGGGCCAACCGCCGGGGTGATTGCGCTGGTGGCCTGCTTTATGATCATGGTCATTATCCTTGCCGTGCTGGCGATGATCGTGGTGAAAGCCCTGACCCATAGCCCGTGGGGAACGTATACCGTTGCGTTCACCATTCCGCTGGCGCTGTTTATGGGGATCTACCTGCGTTATCTGCGTCCGGGGCGTATTGGCGAAGTGTCGGTGATTGGTCTGGTGTTCCTGATTTTCGCCATTATCTCTGGCGGCTGGGTGGCAGAAAGCCCGACCTGGGCACCGTACTTTGACTTTACCGGCGTGCAGCTGACCTGGATGCTGGTGGGTTACGGTTTTGTGGCGGCGGTGCTGCCGGTGTGGCTGCTGCTGGCTCCGCGTGACTACCTCTCAACCTTCCTGAAAATCGGGACTATCGTCGGTCTGGCGGTAGGCATTTTGATTATGCGCCCGACGCTGACCATGCCTGCGCTAACTAAATTTGTCGATGGCACAGGCCCGGTATGGACCGGTAACCTGTTCCCGTTCCTGTTTATCACCATCGCTTGTGGCGCGGTGTCTGGCTTCCATGCGCTGATCTCTTCCGGTACCACGCCGAAGATGCTGGCGAACGAAGGGCAGGCGTGTTTTATCGGCTACGGCGGGATGTTAATGGAATCCTTCGTAGCGATTATGGCGCTGGTTTCCGCCTGTATCATCGATCCGGGTGTGTACTTCGCTATGAACAGCCCGATGGCGGTGCTGGCTCCGGCAGGTACGGCGGATGTGGTTGCTTCTGCCGCGCAGGTGGTGAGTAGCTGGGGATTTAGCATTACACCAGATACGCTCAACCAGATTGCCAGCGAAGTGGGTGAACAGTCGATCATTTCCCGTGCGGGCGGTGCGCCGACGCTGGCGGTGGGGATGGCCTACATTCTGCACGGCGCGCTGGGCGGCATGATGGATGTGGCGTTCTGGTATCACTTCGCCATTTTGTTTGAAGCACTGTTTATTCTGACGGCGGTGGATGCAGGTACGCGTGCTGCGCGCTTTATGTTGCAGGATCTGCTGGGCGTGGTGTCTCCGGGCCTGAAACGGACCGATTCACTGCCTGCTAACCTGCTGGCAACGGCGCTGTGCGTACTGGCGTGGGGCTACTTCCTCCATCAGGGTGTGGTCGATCCGCTGGGCGGTATTAACACCTTGTGGCCGCTGTTTGGTATTGCCAACCAGATGCTGGCAGGAATGGCGCTGATGCTTTGTGCCGTGGTGCTGTTCAAAATGAAACGTCAACGTTACGCCTGGGTGGCGCTGGTACCAACGGCCTGGCTGCTGATTTGTACACTGACCGCTGGCTGGCAGAAAGCGTTTAGCCCGGATGCGAAAGTCGGCTTCCTGGCGATTGCTAACAAGTTCCAGGCAATGATCGACAGCGGCAATATTCCGTCGCAGTATACTGAGTCACAACTGGCGCAACTGGTATTCAACAACCGTCTGGATGCTGGGTTAACCATCTTCTTTATGGTGGTCGTGGTGGTTCTGGCGCTGTTCTCGATTAAGACGGCACTGGCGGCATTGAAAGAGCCGAAGCCAACGGCGAAAGAAACGCCGTATGAGCCGATGCCGGAAAATGTCGAGGAGATCGTGGCGCAGGCAAAAGGCGCACACTAAAGTCAGAGTGAGGGGGGATGTTGGCGAATGTTGGCATAGTGCCGAGGGTTCCCTCTCACCCTAACCCTCTCCCCGATGGGGCGAGGGGACTGACCGAGCGCGTTGATAGCATTTGTAGGCCGGATAAGGCGTTCACGCCGCATCCGGCACTCTCCTGGCAACCTGATTACCGGAGGTATTAATGTTTGATTCACTGGCAAAAGCCGGAAAATATTTAGGTCAGGCGGCGAAACTGATGATTGGTATGCCTGATTACGACAACTATGTCGAACATATGCGGGTTAACCATCCCGATCAAACGCCGATGACCTACGAGGAGTTTTTCCGTGAGCGGCAGGACGCGCGCTACGGTGGAAAAGGCGGCGCGCGCTGCTGCTAAATATGTACGTCAGGCTTTAAACGATTCCACTTTTTCGAACGCTGCACGCAACGTATCCGGTGTCAGCGTGACCGGCAGGTAATGAATGGATTCCACCGGGCGCAAGGTGTGGGCAATCACTTTGTCGATCTCCGCCTGATTATTGATATCCACTTCCAGCTCCGCCAGCGTAGTCGGCAGATGAAAACGCTGATACGCCTCTGTTAATTGCGCCAGCACATCATCCTGACCCAGCAAGGCGCTTTGCACCAGAATTCCGTAGGCGACTTTGGTGCCGTGAAGAAACTTCTCGGTTTGCGGCAGCACGGTCAGACCGTTATGCACGGCATGGGCCGCCGCCACACGCGTAAAACGATCGCCCAGACCACCGACCATTCCACCTCCGGCGATAATCGCATCCACCACATCGCAAAATGATTGCGTTAACTGGTGATTTTGCTGATCGGCAAGCGCCTGTTCGCTACTGTTTAACAAGACGTCGCGAATGGCCTGCGCATTATTGATCCCCAGTCGCACGGTTAGCGGCAACGTTTCTGGTTGCGGGGCCAGCACCACCGCTTCATACCATTTCGCCAGCGTGTCACCGATCCCCGCCAGCAGATATTCTTGCGGCGCATTGAGGATAATCTCTGGCTCCACCAGCACCATAAAATTGGCGTCGTCGAAAATCTCATAATGCAGCGCCTGTCCGGCATCGTTATACCAGACGGAGAGCGGTGTCCAGGCGGCGCAGGTGGCGGCGATCGTCGGAACGGCAACAAACGGCAGACCGAGACGGCGGGCGAGGGCTTTCGCGGTGTCGAGCAGTGCGCCGCCGCCGACGCCAATCACCACGCTGCGATCGTCACCGGACTCAGCCGCCAGTTGTTGTACATCGCTTTCGCTGCAATGGCCGCGAAACAAAATATGCTTTGCCCCTGGCAGTTCAAACGCTGGCGGAAGTTTTGTTTGCGCCGCAGCAATGGCGCGTTCGCCGTAGATCCACACCGCGCGAGAAAGTTGTTCATCAGTGAAAAAATCGTGCAGGTGATTGAGACTGCCGGGATGTGAAAAGTAGTTAGCCGGGCCGACGACCACGCGGATAGGATTGTGAGGCATGTTGTGTTGTCCTTATTGTTTTATTTAGACATCTAAACGTCTTGATTGCCAAATACTAGCATCGTGTTATAGTGCCTTCAACACAACTTCGTCAGGCACAATAAAAAATGACAAATAACCCTCTGATTCCACAAAGCAAACTTCCACAACTTGGCACCACTATTTTCACCCAGATGAGCGCGCTGGCGCAGCAACACCAGGCGATTAACCTTTCGCAAGGCTTTCCTGATTTTGATGGTCCGCGCTATTTGCAGGAGCGGCTGGCGTACCATGTTGACCAGGGGGCAAACCAATACGCGCCTATGACTGGCGTGCAGGCCTTGCGCGAGGCGATTGCTCAGAAAACGGAACGTCTGTATGGCTATCAACCGGATGCCGATAGTGATATCACCGTAACGGCAGGGGCGACGGAAGCGTTATATGCAGCGATTACCGCATTGGTGCGCAATGGTGATGAAGTGATCTGCTTTGATCCCAGCTATGACAGTTACGCGCCCGCCATCGCGCTTTCGGGGGGAATAGTGAAACGTATTGCACTGCAACCACCGCATTTTCGCGTGGACTGGCAGGAATTTGCCGCATTGTTAAGCGAGCGCACCCGACTGGTGATCCTCAACACCCCGCATAACCCCAGTGCAACTGTCTGGCAGCAGGCTGATTTCGCCGCTTTGTGGCAGGCAATTGCCGGGCACGAGATTTTTGTCATTAGCGATGAAGTTTACGAGCACATCAACTTTTCACAACAGGGCCATGCCAGCGTGCAGGCGCATCCGCAGCTGCGTGAGCGGGCGGTGGCGGTGTCATCGTTTGGCAAGACCTATCATATGACCGGCTGGAAAGTGGGTTATTGCGTTGCGCCAGCGCCCATCAGTGCCGAAATTCGCAAGGTACATCAGTATCTGACCTTTTCGGTGAATACCCCGGCACAGCTGGCGCTTGCCGATATGCTACGTGCAGAACCTGAGCATTATCTTGCGTTACCGGACTTTTATCGCCAGAAGCGCGATATTCTGGTGAATGCCTTAAATGAAAGCCGGCTGGAGATTTTACCGTGCGAAGGTACATACTTTTTGCTGGTGGATTACAGCGCCGTATCTACCCTGGATGACGTTGAGTTTTGCCAGTGGCTGACGCAGGAGCACGGCGTAGCGGCGATTCCGCTATCGGTGTTTTGCGCCGATCCCTTCCCACATAAACTGATTCGTCTCTGTTTTGCCAAGAAGGAATCGACGTTGCTGGCAGCAGCTGAACGCCTGCGCCAGCTTTAGCTATTTAACCGTCCAGGCGCGGGAATATTGACGGTCGGCAAACAACTCTTGCAGGCCGTTAATTTGCTTCAGGCGTAGCACTTCGTCGCTGTCCATTCCCAGCTCTTTGCCAATTTTATTATCGTCCCATCCCAACTGGCTGAGTTCACGGACGATTTCTGACATGGCAGTGATTTGGTGACGTCCACGAGCGCGGTTATGACGAATAGTCGCGGCGATGCGTTGATTACGCGTACCTTCCAGACAGGTCACCGGCAAATAACCTTTTAAGCGTAATTTTAACGATGATGAGCCTTTACCAATTTCATGGCGGTGAAAACCATCCACGATTTCCAGGGCATTTTTATCCGTATGCGTGACCACAATGGGTTGGGTAAAACCATCTATTTCAATGGATTTTTTCAGCAGTTTTTTTCGGGTGGTGCCACGTTGTTTGGGTTGTAATCATTAGGCATAAGTTGGCTGTTTTTAACCCACAGAACGCAATCCACTGGCTCTTCTCGAAAGGGGCTAACCTGATGGATCGCCATGCGGATTTCATTAATCGCTTTGATGCGATCGTCTTCCGGCAAGCTGGCGAGAAATTGGGTTAAATCCTGCGTTAATCGTTGTTGCATAGTATCCCCCATTCCTGACGTTTTCCTTTTATTCGTTCGTTATAACGCTGATAGTTCTTCGCTTTGGTCGGGCTAAATGATAATGCCCGACACCAGTAATCGTTATTGAGTAAAACTTTGCATATTCGCCGCCAGGAGGGGATATCTTTCGCGCCAATGTCCCCTTGCTGGGTTTGTGGAACCTCGATGCCTTTTTTCTGATACCAGTGCAAATAAATGGCGATTTTATTGCGATAATGCTCAGCTGTTTTCTCCGGCATGCTGTTGAGTAGCAATAATGCATACTCCTGCCAGTCTAAATGTTCGGGCTTGAGGATTTTCCGATGACCATAAAAATGGTTGTCATGTCCGGCGTAAATGCCGCCACTTTTTACCCCGCTGACTCGTGCGCACATAGCAGCCCAGCGATCCGGTTCGATAACGTGATAGAGCCATAATCCTTGCCGTTGTTCCGGACCAAAAGGTTCGCAAATTCGCATATGACGTAGAGGAACGCCTGCCTGATACATTATATTATACAGTGGGTTACAGAGGCGTTGATGGCTAGCATACCAGGTCCAGATATCAGCGACTTTCCAGTCGTAGATGGGGTAAATGTACCAGCTATGACCGCCTGGTGCGGCAGTAGTCCAGGGCTTATCATCGGCAAAACGTTGTTTATTTAAACTGGCGATGGCGACAAAACGGTTGTAGGACTCATCCGCACGGATGCCGATCATCATCGCCGCCGGACGTTTTTGCGAAAACCATTCGGCAAACTCACGCACAAATTGTTCGAAGGTCATGCCAGGCTGGTAAAAGGAGAAAAAGTCAGGATCGGTTATCGCATCTTGCGGGGGCTGACGTACCCATTCGACATCAGGTTCCCAGCACTGCCATTCGGGTTGGTATTGTGATAGGGAATTTTGCGTTGTAAGCGGGAGCGCAATCCAGTAAAACTCTTCGATGACATCGGTGTACAACTCGCGCAGAGACTGAACATAGTTAATGGTGCAAGAGAACTGAGCTTCCCAGTCGATAAATAAAACACAAATTTTTTTGCCCATTTGTCGGGCAAGTTCGGCGGTCAGATGCAGCATTAATCCGGAATCTTTACCACCCGAAAAAGAAACGCAGACGCGGGGTAGGGTGTTAAGTGTCCAGGTAATACGTTCTTTTGCAGCTTCCAGAATATTCAGTGGAAGCGGGATTTTATAAATAGACATCTGAAAACGCTCTCTGAACGTTA
Organism: Escherichia sp. WS1450; assembly: GCF_046487395.1. Lineage (NCBI taxonomy): Bacteria > Pseudomonadati > Pseudomonadota > Gammaproteobacteria > Enterobacterales > Enterobacteriaceae > Escherichia > Escherichia sp. WS1450. The sequence continues at coordinate 164,055 of NZ_JBJQJO010000008.1, read as the reverse complement.
CGGGGTGACTCGTGAGATGAATCCGTTAATTATAGGGTAAACGAAGCAAGATAGAGCACATTATTTTATATTCACACAATGAATCAATTGATGCGTAATATAACATTTATCCGTGGTAATAAATCAGAAGCTATCATTTAAACGATCTATGAATCGTGAGAAGACAAGGTTGTTCAACGAAGCCTTGTTATAGGAAATATAAAGTTTAACCGCAGGAAGTGGTCGTTCCAGTTTTATCTCTTGTAACTTCAAAAAATCACGATGTAAATCGTACAGTTCGGTGGGCACAATGCCCAATAAGTCAGTAACAGAAATACTATTAATTATCGTCAACAAAGAAGAACTGCGAAATGAAACTTTACGGTTCATAAAACGTTCATCTATGTCCATTTGAATTTCGTCAATCCCTGCTGATTTAGATATCAACAAGGTGAATTCTTCGGCGATAATTTGTTCATAGTTACTGGTATCGGTAATACGAGGATGTTTATTGCTACATATAAGAGAATTGCGAATAGTATGTAACGGCATGCAGATGACAGAGCGGCTAATTACTGGTTGTAGTGTAATTGCCAGGTCAGTTTTGCGTTGAACCAACAGTTCTTCGGCATTTTCAGCTGAAAGCAGTATGTCATGGCATTCTATATCGATTGAAGTATCTTGTCTAAGACAGCGGATTAGCATGTTGTTATTAGTACAAGAAATAAGCTGAGGACCGTAGATAATAAAATTTTTCTTTAGCTCAGACTTATTAACAATATTGATCGTTTGTTCAAGGCCTCGGAGATTCTTCTCAAGATGGTGATGCAGGTTTAACCCTGTCGTAGTCGGCGCGATACCTTTCCCTGAGCGGATGAATAACGGGTCATTAAATTGCGCGCGTAAACGTTGTAACGACTGACTAACAGCAGAGGGCGTTATATATAATGATTCTGCTGCTTTGCTAATGCTGAGGTGTTGATAAATGCACTCAAATATGACCAGTAAATTCAGATCAAATTTTTTTAGGTCATAAAGATTCGCCATAACATACTCCGTTATATTATCTCTTCTATAAATCATTCATTTGTTCAATAATGTTGCTGTTGTATTTATTTGTATTATGTTTTTTTGCTTAACTCAGAATTAAGTTTTTCTAAAATAGCACAGCCACTTAGGGCAGAGCGAGCAATTCATGCTTTTTTAGGATGGTTGAAAAACAGGGATATATTTCAACCATCCATGAATTATCTTTTATTTATTCCCCATAATGATATTAAGCGTTTTCTGATCGGGCAACCCCACGGCCTGTTGCAGCGTATTTTCCTTACTCATGTAGTAGATAGCTGGTGTGACATTTGCCCCCAGATCGTCCATCAGTTTCTCGTTGTCGCTTAACACTTTCATTTGCTCTGTACTTACGTTTGCAGGCACGTTTAGCTTAAGCTTGCCACCAGAGGCTTCATATTCTTGCCAGGTTTTTGCGGGATCTTTGGAGGCAAGAATTGCCGCTGCTGTCGCCGGGCTTTCTGGCTTGATAACGCCAACCAACAATGTTCTTAATTGCACTTTGCCAGAATCAACCCACGGGCGAGCCTGCTGCCAGAACTGTTTACAATATGGGCAGAACGGATCGGCGAAGACGTAGACAATGACCGGCGCGTCTTTTTTACCGTCGAGGAGCCAGTGGGATTGTTCCATCCGTTGCCACATTTCGCGCCCGGCTGGTGCGTAAATTTCTTTTTCGATAAGTGTGTTACTCAGGTTTTCACCTTTCTCGTTGTACATGTAACCGGAGATAGCGTGCTTACCATCTGGAGTCAGGTAGATGGTGACGCCCATATCCTGATACTTGCCGAGATAACCTTTCATTCCTCCGGGAGCATCGAACGTTTTGATGATTGTAATGCCCTGTTTTTCAATCGCTTTTACTGGATCAGGAAGTTCCTCTGCGAAGGCGATTGCAGGAAGCAGAGCCAGTAAAAGTATCTTTTTTAACATTAATTTGTCCTTTTCAGTCAGTGCAAAAGTCGGGTAAAAGGCATAACCTATCACTGTCATAGGTAAGAGCTTAGATCAGGTGATTGCCCTTTGTTTATGAGGGTGTTGTAATCCATGTCGTTGTTGCATTTGTAAGGGCAACACCTCAGCCTGCAGGCAGGCGCTGAAGATACCAAAGGGTAGTTCAGATTACACGGTCACCTGGAAAGGGGGCCATTTTACTTTTTATCGCCGCTGGCGGTGCAAAGTTCACAAAGTTGTCTTACGAAGGTTGTAAGGTAAAACTTATCGATTTGATAATGGAAACGCATTAGCCGAATCGGCAAAAATTGGTTACCTTACATCTCATCGAAAACACGGAGGAAGTATAGATGTCCTTGATTAACACCAAAATTAAACCTTTTAAAAACCAGGCATTCAAAAACGGCGAATTCATCGAAATCACCGAAAAAGATACCGAAGGCCGCTGGAGCGTCTTCTTCTTCTACCCGGCTGACTTTACTTTCGTATGCCCGACCGAACTGGGTGACGTTGCTGACCACTACGAAGAACTGCAGAAACTGGGCGTAGACGTATACGCAGTATCTACCGATACTCACTTCACCCACAAAGCATGGCACAGCAGCTCTGAAACCATCGCTAAAATCAAATATGCGATGATCGGCGACCCGACTGGCGCCCTGACCCGTAACTTCGACAACATGCGTGAAGATGAAGGTCTGGCTGACCGTGCGACCTTCGTTGTTGACCCGCAGGGTATCATCCAGGCAATCGAAGTTACCGCTGAAGGCATTGGCCGTGACGCGTCTGACCTGCTGCGTAAAATCAAAGCAGCACAGTACGTAGCTTCTCACCCAGGTGAAGTTTGCCCGGCTAAATGGAAAGAAGGTGAAGCAACTCTGGCTCCGTCTCTGGACCTGGTTGGTAAAATCTAAATTTCCTTCGTCTTTCACGCCATAGCGGCGTTGGCGTCGCCCGCTCACCCCGGTCACTTACTTGTGTAAGCTCCCGGGGATTCACAGGCTAGCCGCCTTGCTCTGACGCGAAATACTTCGGAAACTCACCTAATTCTTCGGGTGCTGCGGCACCCGATTTTCTTCCCCGCACCATGATGCAAGCTGCATCCAGGTAGCCGCAGAGGCCGCTTGCATGATGATGTTTAAAGCCCAGGAGATAAACATGCTCGACACAAATATGAAAACTCAACTCAAGGCTTACCTTGAGAAATTGACCAAGCCTGTTGAGTTAATTGCCACGCTGGATGACAGCGCTAAATCGGCAGAAATCAAGGAACTGTTGGCTGAAATCGCAGAACTGTCAGACAAAGTCACCTTTAAAGAAGATAACAGCTTGCCGGTGCGTAAGCCGTCTTTCCTGATCACCAACCCAGGTTCTAACCAGGGGCCACGTTTTGCAGGTTCCCCGCTGGGCCACGAGTTTACCTCGCTGGTACTGGCGTTGTTGTGGACCGGTGGTCATCCGTCGAAAGAAGCGCAGTCTCTGCTGGAGCAGATTCGCCATATTGACGGTGATTTTGAATTCGAAACCTATTACTCGCTCTCTTGCCACAACTGCCCGGATGTGGTGCAGGCGCTGAACCTGATGAGCGTACTGAACCCGCGCATCAAGCACACTGCAATTGACGGAGGTACCTTCCAGAACGAAATCACCGATCGCAACGTGATGGGCGTTCCGGCAGTATTCGTAAACGGGAAAGAGTTTGGTCAGGGTCGCATGACGTTGACTGAAATCGTCGCCAAAATTGATACTGGCGCGGAAAAACGTGCGGCAGAAGAGCTGAACAAGCGTGATGCTTATGACGTATTAATCGTCGGTTCCGGCCCAGCGGGTGCAGCGGCAGCAATTTACTCCGCACGTAAAGGCATCCGTACTGGTCTGATGGGCGAACGTTTTGGTGGTCAGATCCTCGATACCGTTGATATCGAAAACTACATTTCTGTACCGAAGACTGAAGGGCAGAAGCTGGCAGGAGCGCTGAAAGTTCATGTTGATGAATACGACGTTGATGTGATCGACAGCCAGAGCGCGAGCAAACTGATCCCGGCAGCGGTTGAAGGCGGCCTGCATCAGATTGAAACAGCTTCTGGCGCGGTACTGAAAGCACGCAGCATTATCGTGGCGACTGGTGCAAAATGGCGCAACATGAACGTTCCTGGCGAAGATCAGTATCGCACCAAAGGCGTGACCTATTGCCCGCACTGCGACGGCCCGCTGTTTAAAGGCAAACGCGTAGCGGTTATCGGCGGCGGTAACTCCGGCGTGGAAGCGGCAATTGACCTGGCGGGTATCGTTGAGCACGTAACGCTGCTGGAATTTGCGCCAGAAATGAAAGCCGACCAGGTTCTGCAGGACAAACTGCGCAGCCTGAAAAACGTCGACATTATTCTGAATGCGCAAACCACGGAAGTGAAAGGCGACGGTAGCAAAGTCGTAGGTCTGGAATATCGCGATCGTGTCAGCGGCGATATTCACAACATCGAACTGGCCGGTATTTTCGTCCAGATTGGTCTGCTGCCGAACACCAACTGGCTGGAAGGCGCAGTCGAACGTAACCGCATGGGTGAGATTATCATTGATGCGAAATGCGAAACCAACGTGAAAGGCGTGTTCGCAGCGGGTGACTGTACAACGGTTCCGTACAAGCAGATCATCATCGCCACTGGCGAAGGTGCCAAAGCCTCTCTGAGTGCTTTTGACTACCTGATTCGCACCAAAACAGCATAAGAAGAAGTAAGATTCACCTGCAATTGCTTAGCCGCCGGGGTCAAACCTGGCGGCTTTTTTATGGCAATAAAAAGCCCCGCCGGGATGGCTCCGGGCAGGGCGGGATATTTATTCTGGCAATTAACGCACAACCAGCACCGGCAGATTGGTGTGGCGGATAACGCTTGAGGCGTTAGAACCTAACAGATGGGTCGAAATCGATGGGTTGCGCGAACCAATCACTACTACATCTGCATCAAGTTCTTTCGCTAACTCGTTAACTTCATCCCGCACACTACCAAAACGGACATGTTGCTTAATGCGGGAAGGATCGATGGTGAAGTGGCTGACCATCGTTTGCAGACGTTCTTCTGCTTCATGTTGCAGATGCTCTTCAAAACGACGCACATCAGCGGCAAAACGGTGCAGGCTCAGGCTGGCTGACCCCGGTAGTACGTGAAGTAGATGAATAACTCCGTCATCCTGGGCGAGGAATTCAGCGTGGCGAACCGCTTTGTCGCTCAATTCCATTTCGAAAACATCCACTGGCATGATGATTGTTTTGTACATAAGCATTCTCTCCTTGTTTTTGCATGTATACATAACAGCACATTATTGGTTATGAATCTATGATTTGCGAGGCTGATTTGATCTGAATTTGCTATTGAGCTGGAAAATAAATAAAACCAGGCGCTACCAGCGTTGTTCAAGGTATAGCACTGCAGCAACAATAATTGCGGCTATGAATATATAAAATGCAGTGATACCGAGAGCTTCGCTCATATGAGGTTCCGCAGATGAATAACCAGTTCAGATTAGAATGCTGCGCTTAAGAGCAAAATGATAAATCTGGTTGATATTTGAGCGGAAAGAGGATGCGAGTGCATCCTCTGGGCAAAGCGAGTTATCGCTTGTGCAGATGGGATTAAAGCAGGTAGTCGCCAGCAGCTTCTGGCTGGTATTCGAGTTCCAGCACTTCAAGGTGGGTTGCAACGCCGCCCGGAAGTTCCCAGTGAATGGAATCGCCAACGCGCAGCCCCAGCAGTGCGGCACCTACCGGAGCCATAACGGAAAGCTGAGTATTGCTGTCGGTCATTTTTGCCGGATACACCAGCGTGCGCACACGCACTTCGCCATCGCTAAGATTGCGGAATTTAACCCGGCTGTTCATTGTCACCACGTCGTGTGGCATCTCTTCTGGCGAACACATTTGGGCGCGATCCAACTCTGCGTTTAACGCGTCGGCGATTGGCAAACCAGCATAGGCGGGTTGCTCCAGCAGAATATCGATGCGTTCGGCATCCAGGTCGTTAATGATGATAGTTGGTCTGGACATTTTTACTCCATGTCGTCGGTACTGCGAGTGTCGCAGATAAACATACCCAAAAGAAAACCCTCACCGTCAGGCGGCGAGGGTTTAACTCACATGATGATACTGACTGTTGCTCACTCTTTGAAGTGATTTGCGTCACATTCAGGGAATTCCTCAATGCAGCGCATTATGTATAAATCTTAATCGTCATGGTTTATGGAAGACGAATTAGCGTCTTTTGTAAATCAGAGGATTAATAACCTGCTTTATCAATCACAAAGGTTTTGCCACAGTTGCCTGGGTGTGGTTGTGGCAAGAATGAGTTGGCAGAAAGCGGAGCGTTGATGGCGTCAGCTTTGATCGAGATCTGAATTTCAGTCAAATACGCAGGGTTACCCTGGCATGTTAGCTTAACTGCTTTCACGTTCTCTTTTCCCCAGCTTTTGGCAAAGGCGGCGTCAAAGTCACGGCGGCTCACTGTTTTACCGTAGTTATCCGCAAGGAATTTTCCGGCTTCGCTCTCTTTAATTTCTTGATTCAGGCGTACCATCGTGCCGAAGTATGCGTCTGGATCAAAACCAAAGCAGGCACCGTGTTTGGCATATTCGTAGCGTTCCAGGCAGGAACGTCCGCCAGCTCCTGGCATGACTTCACTTAGTTTAGCTGCCGTTTCCAGCGATAACCCAGTTTCCGGCGATGAACACATTCGGCTGGCGCGCGCTTCTGGTAGATTCGGGATTGGGCGGGTAGCGCAACCGAAGCGCATCCAGCGGCGTTCATCAACACCACGGGCAGCAACCGATTTAGGCAATCCTGGCCACAGACCATGTACGGTCAGAAAATCAGCTTTGTTGGTCGTTTCGGTTTGCAGGCGACATTCATCTCGTTCGTTACGATTTCGATCGTGTTGACTCTGGCAAAATCCGGTTTGCCAGGAGAGGGCCAGGACATAGCGATCAAAATCGCCATACTGTTTTGCCTGCAACGCCACGGCGTTGGCAGAAGAGAAGGGAAGCAGAGAAACCGCGAGCAACGCGGCGTTACGCCAGAATGCTTTCATAATGGGTGTGGAACTCATACATATACTGAATACTATCTATTAAATCATAAAAAAGCCCGCCAGGTGGGCTTACCTGGCGGGCGTGATGATTTATTCAGCGTTTGACGAACGTATTAGTTCCACATGGCGAGAATCGGCCAGCCAACCAACAGCAGCATAGAGATGTAAATCACCCCGAAGATTGCGCCAAGACGCCAGTAATCTTTTGATTTCACATAGCCACAGCCGTAAATAATCACCCCAGGACCGGTTGCATACGGCGTCAGACAGCCCATGATACCGATAGACAGCACCAGCAGGATACACAGTTGTTCCATTGGTACGCCCGGAATACCTTTACCGACGGCCAGAATAACCGGCAGCATGGTTGCGGTGTGCGCAGACAGGCTGGCAAACAGGTAGTGCGCAAAGTAGAACACCAGAACCAGTACAATCACCGTTGCGTTTGGTGAGAATCCTTCCAGGTGCGTACTCATGGTACCGGCGAACCAGTCAATAAAGCCAGAACGAGTCAGGCCATTAGCCATCACAACCAGAGTTGCCAGGTTGACCAGCGTGTTCCATGCGCTGTTATAGCGGGTAATGTCTTTCCACGGCACAACGTGCAGGGCCAGCATTAGTGAAACTGCCAGCAGACCTACCGCAGTAGCATTAATGACTTCACTGCCAAATACCCACAAACCTAAGCTGAGCAATACAAGGCCAATCAGCGTCCACTCTCTGCGTGTCAGCGCACCCATGGTTTTTAGTTCATCACCCGCCCAGGTTGCCACTTCTTCACTGTGTGTGATTTCCGGTTTGTACAGCACGTAGGAAAGCCACGGCGCAATGATAAGCAAGATAACCCCAACCGGCAGGAAGCAGAGGAACCACTGCAACCAGCTAATCTGGATACCGGCAATTTTGCTGACGAACTCCAGACCCAGCACGTTTGGTGCCGCACCGGTGACAAACATGGACGAACTCAGACTGGTACTAATGACCATCATCCACATCAAATAGCCGCCAATGCGACGGGAAGACGGATCGTTGGGGAATGATTTAAATAACGGCGGCAGGTTTTTAATGACCGGAAAAACGGTCCCGCCAGTACGCGCGGTGTTGGACGGTGTAAACGGTGCCAGCAGAATGTCGATAATGACAATCGCATAACCCAACGTCAGCGTGCGTTTGCCCATGAATTTCACCAGGAAAAGGGCAATGCGCCGACCTAACCCGGAAACTTCATACCCTAATGCAAAAATAAATGCGCCAAATACCAGCCATACCGTGGTGCTGGAAAAACCAGCCAGACCCCATTTCAGCGCCTGTTTTTGCGCATTAAACGCTGGGTCAGCTAATTCTTTGGCATCAAAGAGCAGGTAATTACTGCCAATAACGCAGATAGTAACCGCAATAAAACTGATCGCTGTTGCCGGAATTGGCTCGAGGATCATGCCGACAATCATTGCCACAAACACAGCGAAGTAATGCCATGCCTGCGGTGGCATACCGTCGGGGACAGGGATAAGAAACATGACGCCCATCACCACCAGTGGGGCCAATAGTTTCCATATATTATCTTTTGCTAAAGACATACGAGTTCTCCGAAAATTAATATTTCCAAATTTATCAAGTGCTTAAATAATTAAATCTGTGCTAAAAACCAGGTAAGGATCAGCAGGTCGGCACTGCCGCCTGGACTGAGATTTCGTTCGATACACTCCCTGTCGAACTGCCGGAGATAATCGAGATCGGCGGGGGTTCGGATGCCCCCTTTTTGCAATAATGTTTGCGCCTCGCGCTGTAGCCAGCGCAGGCCCCCCTCGCCACCGCGCGATGCAACGTTGGTATCGCCGTTGATCGCCATCAGTAGGAGCAAGGTATCGAGCAATGCCAGTTCAGGATCTAACCCCTGATCCAGCAGAGTGAGGTAATGCGGCAGGGCGTGGTTGATCACCAGTGGATAACCCGCTTCGGCTTCACCGCGTGCGCCGGTAAGACCTAGCTGCTGGTACAACCGTTGACCTGCCGTCAGTTGTGAATTATTGGTACGCAGTTCGCGATCGGTCAGGCCACGGCAGAAACTTGCCGCCGTCGCACAAATGGTTATTGGCGTTACCGACTGGTTGAGTTGAAGCAAACGGCCAATTGCCGCACACAGTAGCCCTAGAGAAAAAATGCTGCCTTTATGCGTGTTTACGCCCGCAGTGGCGCGGAACATATCACCTTCGCAAGCCATACCTATTGGGCGTAATCCGTGGAGTACCGCTTCTGGTGCCATTTCAGCACTACAGGCACCAAATTCAATGAAACGGGGTAACCAGCCCTGAATCGCCAGCGCGCTGCGGTGAAAATCTTCCAGCGCCATATCTTTGTGCGCACCGCAGTTAATCCGATCCACGAGGCCTGGTTTCGGTGACAGATTGACTTCAGTCAGCATGGCGCGCCAGCCCAGCAGGGCGTACTCATCGATTAATGACGTCGCAAGCTTTGTGGTTTTAGTTGACGTTGCAGGCATCGACATCGTTCAGCAGCGCCTCCATGCGGTTGAGTAAATCGGTCAGTTGATGGGTTTTTCCACGCGCGCAAACAGCTGCGCTTTGCTCGCACAACAGGCAGCGGCGAGGCGGCAGTGAATAGTCGCGGCGGGAGAGAATTTCGCCTTCGGGTGTCAGGACATCGATATCCCATAACCGCCCGAGAGGATGACTATGTTCAAGCTCAATGGTGGCGAGCTTGAGGTCGCGAGCCGGGGCGGCAATGCTCAACATGCCCTCCGGCCCGCTGGCGGAAACCAGTGCAACCTGCTCCTGAATTTGCCAGCCCTGTTTTGCGGCTAAGGCACGCAAGGCTGTCACGCCATGATTAAAAATTCGGCGTGTGACCTCGCTGTCTTTAATCGGCCCAGGCGCAACCACGGTAAAGGAGACCAGTGGAACAGGATGGCGCTTGAGCCAGGCGTGTTGCCGTGCTTGCCTTTCATCCCGGCTGACGAGCAGCTCGGGAATTGACACCGCATGGTGGCTGGCGAGTTCAGGAAGCAGGTGCATGGCTTATTCCTTCACCTGATGCACAACATCGATCACCGAGCCATCGCGGTAACGCACAACGGCAACGACGCGGTCGGTGAATTCAATCGGCTGTGGTTCACCGGTCAGCAGACGCGCACGTTCACGCAGCCACTCAATAGAAACCACTTTGATCCCCGCTTCCTGCAGACGTTCTGCCAGTTCCGGACGTGCCGGGTTAACTGCGATACCGTGGTCTGTGACCAGAATATCGACACTGGAGCCCGGGGTGATGCAGGTCAGCACGTTATCCACCAGAGTCGGAATACGACCGCGTACCAGCGGCGCGACGATGATGGAAAGCGCAGAGGCAATCGCGGTATCGCAGTGACCACCGGAAGCACCACGCAGTACGCCGTCAGAGCCGGTCAGCACGTTAACGTTGAACTGGGTGTCAATTTCCAGCGCGCTTAGTACCACCACGTCGAGACGATCAACCGATGCACCTTTCGACCCCCAGTTAGCGTACTGGTTGGCGCTGATTTCGATGTGATTGGGGTTACGGGCCAGCGATTGCGCAGCGTGGCTGTCAAAGCTCTGCACATCCAGCAGTTTGCGGATCAGACCTTTTTCGTGCAGGTCAACCATCGTCGCGGTAATACCGCCGAGGGCGAAGTCGGCGCGAATATCGCGGCTACGCATTTTGTCTTCCAGGAAACGGGTTACCGCCAGCGATGCGCCACCGGTGCCGGTTTGCATGGAGAAACCTTCTTTGAAGTAGCCAGAGTTGACAATCACATCCGCAGCGCTACGGGCAATAAGCAGTTCGCGCGGGTTAGTGGTCATACGGGTCGCGCCAGCGCCGATTTTCGCGGCATCGCCAACGCGATCAACTTTGACGATCAGATCAACCTGATCTTGCTCAATGCTTGCCGGATTATGCGGATAAGGCAGCAGTTCTTCAGTGAGCATCACAACCTGTTTCGCGTTGTCGGCATCAACCATTGCATAGCCGAGGGAGCCGCAGCAGGCTTTACCGGTGTAGCCGTTGGCATTACCGAATTCATCACAGGACGGGACGCCGAGGAAAGCCACGTCTATATTCAGTTCGCCGCTCTGTACCAGATGCACACGTCCGCCGTGAGAGTGGATTTGCACCGGTTCCGCCAGCAGACCACGGGAGATTTCTTCCGCCAGTGGACCGCGCAGGCCAGAGGTATAAATGCGGGTAACCACGCCCTGGCGAATGTGTTCTACCAGCGGCGCATGGCAATCACTCAGGGAGCTGGAGGCCAGAGTCAGGTTTTTAAAGCCCATCTTCGCGATGACGTCCATCACCATATTGACGGTCAGGTCACCGCCACGGAAAGCGTGATGGAAGGAAACCGTCATACCGTCCTGTAAACCCGAGAGACGAATCGCTTCTTCCAGGTTGGCGCACAGTTTGCGATCGCGCGCTTTTTCAGCCTGGTAGGTTTGCTTTGGCGAGTTCTGGAAAGCGGCAAGATCGCATTCAGCGCGACGATTCCAGGCCGCTACCCGTTCTTGTCGTTGAGATTGTTCAATTTTCTGCGTCATTTTGATTGCCTTATTCTTCGCGGATGCCGGAAAGTTCTGCGCGGGAGAGCACCAGACGGGCGCGATCGATAACCGGACCGTCCACCATCTTGCCGTTCAGGGAAACCACGCCGAGGCCTTCGCGAGCGGCGGCTTCAGCGGCTTCTACGACGCGGCGGGCGTGATCGACTTCTTTCTGGGTCGGTGCGTAGAGGTTGTGCAGCAGATCAATCTGACGCGGGTTGATCAGCGATTTGCCGTCAAAGCCCAGCTGTTTGATGTGGGCGGCTTCCTGCAGGAATCCGGCTTCGTTGTTAGCGTCGGAATAGACGGTATCGAACGCCTGAATACCCGCAGAGCGCGCGGCCTGCAAAATGGAGCAGCGAGCGAACAGCAGTTCAGTTCCTTCCGGGGAGCGTTCTGTACGCAGGTTGCGCACATAGTCTTCTGCACCGAGGGCGATACCGATCAAACGCTCGGAAGCGTGAGCGATTTCCACTGCGCGGGTAATGCCTAGCGGAGATTCAATCGCCGCCAGCAAGCCGGTACTGCCGGGTTCACGACCACAGGCTTTTTCGATACGCAGGATCTCTTTTTCGATATCCAGAACATCCTGAGCGGTATCGGTTTTCGGCAGACGCACAACGTCCGCACCACCGCGAACGACGGCTTCCAGGTCGTTAACACCCCATTCGGAATCCAGCGCGTTTACACGCACAATGGTTTCAATATCGCGATACAGCGGATGTTGCAGCGCGTGGTAAACCATGCGGCGGGCGGTGTCTTTTTCACGCAATGCTACGGAGTCTTCGAGGTCAAACATCAGGGCATCAGCCGGGTAGATGAATGAGTTGCTGACCATCGCGGCATTGGCACCAGGCACAAACAACATGCTGCGGCGGGTGCGAGTTTTACGTTGTTGCAGCGAAGCGGAAATCATTGGCAATCCTCCCATGGCAGAGCCGGGATACCGCTGGCGCGTGCCAGCAGGGCTTCCAGTCGTGCACGTAAAATGCAGTCCAGTGCGCCTTTGTCATCGACATTCAGCTGTACGCCGCGCACGTTGTAGCGGGCGAGAACGTCCAGAATGGTGGTGCGAATGGCATCGCCAAACTGTTTCTCAACGCTGCTGTTGATTTGCAGGTCGATATCCTGCGTATCGAGTGGGGCGATGCGTATCATCACATCCCCAGACTCAAGGGTGCCTGCAACGGCGGGCTGGTTTATTTTCATTTTTCACCTGTTTCTCATGCGGGGGTCTTTTGACGAGCTGCCGCGTCCTGGCGGGAGTGCTCAAGCAGGTTCTGCAAATAATGCAGCGTGACTGCAGGGACCAGCGGCGCGATAGCCGTGAGATCGTTTTTCGCCAGCAGTTGACGTACCCGGGAAGCGGATATCGGCATCTCCTGGTAACGCAGCCGCTCAATTTCAACCAGTTCGATGGGCGGTGCGGAGATAGTCGGCGTTTCCAGCCAGTAGCGCATATCCTGGTTGTACTGGGCGGTAACGCGACAAAAGGGTTCAGTACCGACAAAGCGGTGAGTTACACCCAGCGCGGGAGCGAGGTACTGACGGAAAATCTTCAGATCAATTTCGGTGTAACAATGGTTAATGACGCTCTGTTCTTTAATGAAGTAGCAAGGGAACGTAGCGCGGGAGATGATGTATTCGGAGCCGCGATGCACAGTCAGGCGTGGAATATCGGCGGTGCCTTTTAACACCAGATCCAGCCGGTCTTCATAGGGAAAGCGTGAAGAATCTTCTTTAACTAAAAACAGATGCAACCAGTCGCACTGTGCTGCAGCCTGTTGAATCAGATAACGGTGACCATTCGTAAAGGGATTGGCGTTCATCACAATGCAGCCAATCTTGTTCCCTGGATGACGAAATTTTTTCAGCGATTCGGCATAGCGTTTCAGTCGCGTGGCGCTGTTTTCCATCAGCACCATCACGCCGGGTACGCTGGTCAGCGTGGAAAAACCGCACTGGCGGAACAGCGCCTCGTATTCGGTTTTGGTATAAATAAACAGATGCGTGCTGTGCCGCTCATAGGCGAGGTTAATTAGCTCGGTGGCTAATGTCAGCGCCAGTCCTTCACCGCGAACGGATTCACTGATAGCAACGCATTTAATAATATTTCCGGCAATTCCACCGCACGCGATAAGCTTTTCATCGCGGGTTACGGTAATAAATACTTCGACTGTGGTGTCAACGCTCAAATCATTTTCATGCAGGAATTGGGCGATTTCCGCCATTTTTTTATTTTCTGAACGTTTTACACGGGTGAAAATATCATTGCCGAACATAATAAATAGTATCCTGAAGGTGCATGTTGTTATCGATTTGCAACGAATGTTGTTCGATGTTGCAAACTGATAACCTTTTATTTTCACTTGGGAGAAAGGGGGGCGATCGAGGTATATCTTTTTCTCCTTTCGCTATACATCCTAAGGAGTATTGCAGCGTGAAATTTTGATTTATTTCACATAGAGTTAGTGGTTTTTTATTTATTTAATGGTTTTAAGTTTTTTAATTAATGTAATTACGAAATGACCCGCAGGTTTAAGTGATTTAATTGATTTAATGAATAAAATTTGCCACGATTATATTTAATATCTATGTATTTTGATTCAACATTTTAATTACATCCGTCAAAGAGGCTCGGGACAACCCGCAAGGAAAACAATGTTGCAGCTTAACGAGAATAAACAGTTTGCATTTTTCCAAAGACTGGCATTTCCGCTGCGTATCTTTTTGCTGATTCTGGTGTTCTCAATATTTGTCATTGCAGCCCTGGCGCAATATTTTACGGCCAGTTTTGAGGACTATTTAACGCTTCATGTGCGCGACATGGCAATGAATCAGGCAAAAATTATTGCTTCTAATGACAGTATCATCAGCGCAGTGAAAACGCGTGACTACAAGAGGCTGGCGACCATCGCTGATAAATTACAAAGAGATACTGATTTCGATTATGTGGTGATTGGCGATCGCCACTCGATTCGTCTTTACCATCCTAATCCGGAGAAAATTGGTTATCCTATGCAGTTCACCAAACCGGGCGCGCTGGAGAAAGGGGAGAGCTACTTCATCACCGGGAAAGGGTCAATTGGCATGGCGATGCGTGCCAAAACGCCAATCTTTGATGACGATGGAAAAGTCATCGGCGTGGTGTCGATTGGCTACCTGGTGAGTAAAATCGATAGCTGGCGGGCTGAGTTTTTATTACCGATGGCTGGCGTGTTTGTCGTGCTGTTAGGGATTCTGATGTTGCTGTCGTGGTTCCTGGCCGCGCATATCCGTCGGCAGATGATGGGCATGGAGCCAAAGCAAATCGCACGCGTGGTCCGTCAGCAAGAGGCGCTGTTTAGTTCGGTTTATGAAGGGCTCATTGCGGTGGATCCGCACGGTTACATTACCGCCATCAATCGTAACGCAAGAAAGATGCTGGGGCTGAGTTCCCCCGGACGGCAATGGTTGGGTAAACCCATTGCTGAAGTGGTCAGGCCCGCCGATTTCTTTACCGAACAGATTGATGAAAAACGACAGGATGTGGTGGCGAACTTTAACGGTCTGAGCGTTATTGCCAACCGGGAAGCTATTCGTTCTGGTGATGATTTGCTGGGGGCCATTATCAGCTTTCGTAGTAAAGACGAAATATCCACCCTCAATGCGCAACTGACGCAAATTAAACAATACGTCGAGAGCCTGCGCACATTGCGACACGAGCATCTCAATTGGATGTCGACGCTCAATGGTCTGCTGCAGATGAAAGAGTATGATCGCGTGTTGGCGATGGTGCAGGGGGAGTCTCAGGCCCAGCAACAGCTTATTGATAGCCTGCGCGAGGCGTTTGCCGATCGCCAGGTGGCGGGGCTGCTTTTTGGTAAAGTGCAGCGCGCCCGCGAACTGGGGCTAAAAATGGTCATCGTCCCCGGAAGTCAGCTTTCGCAACTGCCGCCAGGACTGGACAGCACCGAGTTTGCAGCCATTGTGGGCAATTTACTTGATAACGCCTTCGAAGCCAGCCTACGTAGCGATGAAGGAAACAAGATCGTTGAATTATTCCTCAGCGATGAAGGCGATGATGTGGTGATTGAAGTCGCCGATCAGGGCTGCGGCGTTCCAGAGTCTCTACGAGACAAAATATTTGAGCAGGGTGTCAGTACGCGTGCTGACGAGCCCGGCGAACATGGCATTGGGTTGTACTTGATTGCCAGCTACGTAACGCGCTGCGGTGGTGTTATCACTCTCGAAGATAATGATCCCTGCGGTACCTTATTTTCAATCTATATTCCGAAAGTGAAACCTAATGACAGCTCCATTAACCCTATTGATCGTTGAGGACGAAACGCCGCTGGCAGAGATGCATGCGGAATATATTCGTCACATTCCCGGATTCAGTCAGATATTACTGGCGGGAAACCTGGTGCAGGCCCGAATGATGATCGAGCGTTTTAAGCCGGGGCTAATCTTGCTCGATAACTATCTTCCTGACGGTAGAGGGATTAATTTACTGCATGAACTGGTGCAGGCGCATTATCCCGGCGACGTGGTGTTTACCACTGCAGCCAGTGATATGGAAACGGTGTCTGAAGCCGTACGTTGTGGTGTATTTGATTATCTCATTAAGCCAATTGCCTATGAACGGCTGGGGCAAACGCTAACCCGTTTCCGCCAGCGTAAACATATGCTGGAAAGTATTGATAGCGCCAGCCAGAAGCAAATTGATGAGATGTTTAATGCCTATGCTCGCGGTGAACCCAAAGACGAACTGCCGACCGGCATTGACCCCTTGACGCTAAACGCAGTGCGAAAACTGTTCAAAGAGCCTGGTGTGCAACATACGGCAGAAACGGTGGCGCAGGCATTGACCATCAGCCGCACCACTGCCAGGCGTTATCTTGAATATTGCGCCAGCCGCCATCTGATTATTGCTGAAATTGTTCACGGCAAAGTTGGCAGACCGCAACGCATATACCACAGTGGGTGACATGATAAAGCCGGAGGAAACTTGCCTCCGGCATGACTATTTACTTGCCTGTGACCGCGGCTGCCGTTCCTGGCACCATCAGCTCTGTAGCAACGATAACAATCACCAGCCCAACAAGCACCGGCACCGAGGTGCGTTTTACGACTTCAAATGGTGAGATTTTCGCCATCCCGGCAACCGCAACGACTACGCCAGAAACGGGTGACAGGGTACGACCGAGGTTTGACGCCTGCAGCATTGGGATAGTCAAATACGCCGGGTTAATGCCGGAAGAGTGCGCCAGTTTCGGGATCATCTCAACAAACGCATAAAACGGCGCATTGCCTGAACCGGTCGTGACTGCCGCCAGCATTGTCAGGATCACTAATACCAGCATCAGGATGATACTCGCCGAACCAAACGAGGTGGCGATAGAAATCAGACTTTGAATAAAGCCGATGGTGCTAAGCCCCTGAGCGAATACCCCAGCGGCAACCAGCAGCATCACCACGTTAGCAAACGCATCTGCCATCCCGCGATAAGCCACTTCCAGACCAGAGAAAACTTTCTGGGTATTAAAGCTGCGGATGAACTCCAGAATGGAGGCAATCAGCATACAAATCACCAGAATAGTGATGATGTGTAATTGCGGACCCCATTTGCCGTCAAAAATCAGCACTCCGATGATCGGCGTGAACGGCAAAATGGCATAAAACGCAGGAGCAGTGGTGGTGATTTCACTGACATCTAACATTTCATGAGATATGTGCTCTTTTTTATCCAGATAACGTTGCCAGAAGAAGTGGGCGATCGCCATGCCGATAATTGCAGCAATTGAGATAGGCAGCGTCGTTTTGAAGGCGAAGTCAATCAGCGACATTTCGGAAGCCTGCGCCGCCAGCACCACATCCCCTGAAGTCGGTGCGAGAATAATCGCCGCCGGGGAGGCACAAATAGCAGCAGCTGCACCACGGCTGATACCAACGTTTACCATCACCGGAAACAGGGTTGCCATCAGCAAAACACCCAGACCGGTCGCGGAAGAGACGGCCAGAGACATCAGACAGGCGACAAAATAGGCGGCAATCATCAGCAGGTAAGGGGAGTTAATATACTGCAATGGTTTTGACGCCAGCTTGACCACCATATCATTCGCGCCGATATGGGTCATGTAAGCGGCAAAGCCACACAGCATCATAATCATCATGCCGAGGTCGCCGCCGCGGCTCATTAGCAATATTTTAACGTATTCAACGATATCCGTGGCGCTGTAGCCTGTTGAAGCCTGGCTGGACGGTAACACTTTGTGCCCCATAATGGCACTGATAATCAGCAATAACAGGCCACCGACAAATAACACGCCAGTGGCGGAATACCCTTTAATGATGTAGCGAGCTACACCCACAATAACCACAACCCCAATAAGGAGTTCAATGAATGTCAGCATAATTTTTCCTGTCTCCAGGCCCCAAAGTAAATAATAAAAAATTCCTAAAGCTTAAGGAAAAAAATATGCCCAATAAATTGGCGGTGAATGCTGATTAAAATCAAGAAAAACTGCCATTAAGACATTGAAGTTGCTGTTTTTATACATAGATAACAAAACGCATATTTAGCGGTTGGCAATTATCACATAATAATGTGTGCAAATTGATGGTGGATTGATGCAAATTTGTTAATTGCAATGGTGTTAGCCGCGGGTGTGCGCTCAAAAAATAATCTACCATGATCATGGGTTGACGATATATAATATATTTTTCGTTAAGGGATTTTTTGTATCTTATTAAAAATAAAGTAATTTTTTCTTGGTTGCATTTTGTCATCAAAAAAGACTTGGTTTTTCTTTTTTGACTATTCCCATCGCAGAAAACGACGCATCATCTTTAATCGATGCGCGGAAATATTTAACTTAAACAAGCGGAAATAAATAGAGCAGCTATTCAGATTATTCTTTATGTTGGGGCTATTAAGGTTATGTTAATTGTAGCTTTGCTATGCTAGTAGTAGATTTTTGATAAATGTTTTATGGTCACAAATGAACGTGAGTAAATATGTCGCTATCTTTTCTTTTGTTTTTATTCAGTTAATCAGCGTTGGTAAAGTTTTTGCTAACGCAGATGAGTGGATGACAACGTTTAGAGAAAATATTGCACAAACCTGGCAACAGCCTGAACATTATGATTTATATATTCCTGCCATCACCTGGCATGCACGTTTCGCTTACGACAAAGAAAAAACCGATCGCTATAACGAGCGACCGTGGGGTGGCGGTTTTGGTCAGTCGCGTTGGGATGAAAAAGGAAACTGGCATGGCCTGTATGCCATGGCATTTAAGGACTCGTGGAACAAATGGGAACCGATTGCCGGATACGGATGGGAAAGTACCTGGCGACCGCTGGCGGATGAAAATTTTCATTTAGGACTGGGATTCACCGCTGGCGTAACGGCACGCGATAACTGGAATTACATCCCTCTCCCGGTTCTACTGCCATTGGCCTCTGTGGGTTATGGTCCAGTGACTTTTCAGATGACCTACATTCCGGGTACCTATAACAATGGCAATGTGTACTTTGCCTGGATGCGCTTTCAGTTTTGAGACAAATGAAATTTTAGTAAACTCTTTAAAATCAATGAGTAAAATAATTAACATCAAAAATAACGCGACTTTTATCACTTTTTAGTAAAGTTGCACTGGACAAAGCGTACCACAATTGGTGTACTGGTAACCGACACAGCATTTGTGTCTATTTTTCATGTAAAGGTAATTTTGATGTCTAAGATTAAAGGTAACGTTAAGTGGTTTAATGAGTCCAAAGGATTCGGTTTCATTACTCCGGAAGACGGCAGCAAAGACGTGTTCGTACACTTCTCTGCAATCCAGACTAATGGTTTTAAAACTCTTGCTGAAGGTCAGCGCGTAGAGTTCGAAATCACTAACGGTGCCAAAGGCCCTTCTGCTGCAAACGTAATCGCTCTGTAAGATACGTCAGCAAGAATTCAAAACCCGCTTAATCAGCGGGTTTTTTTTGGTCTTTAGTGTGCGGTTGAGGCGGAAAACAGCCAGAAAGCCAGTGCGGTCATGGCAAAAGACCCCAAAAGGTTGACGAAAACGTTCAGTAACGCCCAGCCAAAGCGGCCCTCTTGTAACAAAAACACCACTTCTGCCGAAAATGTTGAGAAGGTTGTTAGACCGCCACAAAATCCGGTGGTGATTAATACTTTCCACACTGGATCAATGTTCGTCATCCTGCTAAACCAGGCGAATCCCATTCCTATGATGAATGCCCCAATCAGGTTTGCAGCCAGCGTCCCCAACGGAATCGCTTGATGCAGCGGGTTAAATCGCATACTTAACAGCCATCTCGCCACGCTTCCCGTACCACCGCCAATAAAAACTGCTAAAAGAAGTTGTAACACTGCAAAATCCTGCTATTTGATTTGTATGAGTGATAAGTGTAACGCCGAATAATCGCCGTTGGCGAATTTTACGACTCTGACAGGAGGAGGTGGCAATGCTGGTTGCCGCAGGACAGTTTGCTGTTACATCTGTGTGGGAAAAGAACGCTGAGATTTGTGCCTCGTTGATGGCGCAGGCGGCGGAAAACGACGTATCGCTGTTTGTCCTGCCGGAAGCATTGCTGGCGCGCGATGATCATGATGCAGATCTATCGGTTAAATCAGCACAGCTGCTGGAAGGCGAATTCCTCGGACGTTTACGGCGAGAAAGTAAACGTAACATGTTGACGACAATTCTGACGATTCATGTTCCTTCAACGCCGGGGCGCGCATGGAATATGCTGGTGGCACTTCAGGCAGGAAACATCGTCGCCCGTTATGCCAAACTGCATCTCTATGATGCATTTGCCATTCAGGAATCACGCCATGTTGATGCTGGTAATGAAATAGCTCCGTTACTGGAGGTGGAAGGGATGAAGGTCGGTCTGATGACCTGTTATGACTTACGCTTTCCAGAGCTGGCGCTGGCACAGGCATTACAGGGAGCTGAAATCCTGGTACTTCCTGCCGCCTGGGTTCGTGGGCCGCTCAAAGAGCATCACTGGTCAACGTTGCTTGCCGCTCGTGCGCTGGATACCACCTGTTATATGGTGGCGGCGGGGGAGTGCGGGAACAAAAATATCGGGCAAAGCCGGATTATAGATCCCTTTGGCGTCACCATTGCGGCAGCGTCAGAAATGCCTGCACTCATTATGGCGGAAGTGACGCCCGAACGTGTGCGTCAGGTGCGCGCGCAACTGCCCGTCTTAAACAACCGTCGCTTTGCGCCGCCGCAATTATTATGATGTTTTTTTACTCGGCGCTTGATTCACCTTGTTACAGATTGCTATTGTGTGCGCGCGTCGAATGACCGTTAATATTCTCTGGTTTTTAAGGCGGTTCTGTTGCCGGTTATATGTCAAGAAGGTATCTATGGGTGAGATTAGTATTACCAAACTGCTGGTAGTTGCGGCGCTGGTCGTTCTGCTGTTTGGGACTAAGAAGTTACGTACGCTGGGCGGAGACCTTGGAGCGGCCATTAAAGGGTTCAAGAAGGCGATGAATGATGACGATGCTGCGGCGAAAAAAGGCGCAGACGTTGATCTTCAGGCTGAAAAGCTCTCTCATAAAGAGTGACGTGGCGAGCAGGACGCTCCCTCAATATCTTGTTCGATACAAAAAACCCGCTTCAAAAAGCGGGTTTTTTATCAGACAGATGTAAGCAATTATTACAGGATTACTTAACTTCCATCCCTTTCGCCTGCAAATCGGCGTGGTAAGACGAGCGGACAAACGGACCGCATGCAGCATGGGTAAAGCCCATCGCCAGCGCTTCGGCTTTCATTTCGTCGAACTCATCCGGGCTAACGTAACGTTGAACCGGCAGGTGATGGCGGCTTGGCTGCAAATATTGCCCCAGCGTTAACATCGTCACACCATGACGGCGCAGGTCGCGCATTACCTCAATAATTTCTTCATTGGTTTCACCCAGACCCACCATCAGACCAGACTTGGTCGGGATTTCCGGATGCGCTTCTTTAAAGCGTTCCAGCAGCTTCAGCGACCAGTTGTAATCTGCACCAGGCCGTACCTGACGGTAAATACGCGGTACGTTTTCCAGGTTATGGTTGAACACATCTGGTGGTGTGGCGGTCAGAATATCCAGAGCACGATCCATACGACCGCGGAAATCCGGCACCAGAGTTTCAATTTTGATTTGCGGGCTTTTTTCCCGAATGGCAGTAATGCAATCCGCAAAGTGTTGGGCACCGCCATCGCGCAGGTCATCACGGTCAACGGAGGTGATAACCACATAACGCAGCGCCATATCGGCAATGGTCTGCGCCAGTTTCACTGGTTCATTGGCATCCGGAGCTACCGGGCGACCGTGGGCAACGTCACAGAACGGACAACGGCGGGTACAAATAGCGCCGAGGATCATAAACGTTGCTGTGCCGTGGTTGAAGCATTCCGCCAGGTTAGGGCAGGAGGCTTCCTCGCAGACAGAATGCAGGCCATTTTTGCGCATTGCGGCTTTGATGCCCTGGATACGTGTAGAGTCCGCTGGAAGCTTGATTTTCATCCATTCCGGCTTGCGCAGCAGGGCTTCGCGCTCTGTTGCCACGTTTTTAACCGGGATAAGGGCCATCTTATCGGCATCGCGGTATTTAACACCGCGTTCCATCACAATGGGTTTACTCATAGCGTGCGTGTTCCAGTTGCGAATTACGAAGGAAAGCGTTTCAATTCAATAGATTGTTGTAATTATCAACTATTTTTGAATTAACGACTGGCAGTATATCATTGAAACGGACCTGAAAGCAGCCAAAGCGGTCGCGAAAATGTAAAATTGTTGTTGGATTGTGCCATTTTTTCGTTCTTCGCTGTGATCTGGCTGTAACAATACTTTTTCAAAATGCATTACGGATAACATCTATTACCCCGTGCAGGATGGGATCACGCAGGCTGAATTTGTTGTAGTGGATAGAGAAATCTATTTGCTCCTCATTTAAGGACGGAAAAGGCAGTTTTTCCAGCGGCCAGCAACGGCTAAACAGGTTATAAAAACGGCTGGGAATAATCGCTAACATGTCACTGTTGGCAACCAGTGCAGCGATTGTCAAAATGTTGTAGCTGGTGAAACTGATTTGCCGGTCCGGAAACATCTCTTGAACTCTCTGCCGCAGACCGCTGAAATTTTGCCCTTCCGGTAACAGGAGTATATGCGCAGCGTTGTCGATAGTCTCCCTGTAATCTTCTAAAGAGAGTAGTGGATTTCCCTCGCGGCAAATTAACACCATATTGTCGGTGAACAGAACATGATGTTGCACCGTACGATTGGTGCAAAACATGTTATCGATGATGAGATCGGTTTGAAACTGACTGAGTTGGTTTTCCGCGTCGCTGATGGGGGGGTTGCGCAGTAAAAGCTGCGGATAGTGAGATTTAATCGCCCGATAGATGACAGGAAGGACCAGGGCTCCGACCGAGGGGGTGGTCGCAATAGTTATCGTTCGTTGCTTATCATAGCTTCCTTCGATATCCAGCGCGCCAAGAATGGACTCAAGGCCCTGACTGATATACTCATGTAGATGCATCGCAAATGCGGTAGGAGTGACACCCTGGCCTTTGCGAATAAACAATGGGTCAGGGAATATAACGCGCAGTTTCTGAATAGACTGACTGATTGCTGAGGGGGTCAGATTAAGCACTTTCGCTGCATTAACGATCCCTTTATGTACATATACAGCTTCAAAAATAGTCAGAAGATTAAGATCAATATTTCGTAAGGTTGTAAATATTTGTGGTTTACCTTCTGACGATTTTCTGCTTAAACAGGATTCAATTTGATTATTACTATCCACGCACTTACTCCAATTTTATTCATGGAAAAATAATATTTAAAAAAATTACAATAATCTTATGTCTAATTGGAACGGAACGCTTTTGCTCATCATAATCAACTATTTCAATAAGTTAATCAATGGGGTGAGTTACGGAGCAAGGCGTAGCATCGCATTTCTGCAAGTGATAAAGAAAATATACAAACGCGAAGGAGATGTAAAGCATTAGCAGGTATTATGAGTAATGACCCAGTGTAAATTGGGCCATTGATGTATGCAATTAAGCGGTAATATATTCGAAGTCAGGATTGTTTAGTAGCGCTAAAATATTTTCCAGTAAACGTGGTGCAATATTATTAGTCGTCGCTTCGGGTTTCCATTGTGATATTTTAGCCATTTCCATTCCGGCATACCCACAAGGATTAATACGTAAAAATGGTGAAAGATCCATATTGACGTTTAATGCCAGACCGTGGAATGAACAACCGCGTCGAATACGTAAACCCAGTGAGCAAATTTTCTTTTCCCCGACATAGACACCAGGCGCGTCAGCCCGAGGATGCGCTTCTATACCCAGTTCAGCCAGGGTATTCACCACTGTTTGCTCAAGCAAGGTCACCAGTTCACGCACACCGAGTTTACGGCGTTTCAGGTTAAGCAACACATACATCACCTGTTGCCCCGGCCCGTGATAAGTCACCTGCCCACCGCGATCGCTCTGAATCACCGGAATATCACCCGGCATTAAAATGTGCTCCGCTTTTCCTGCCTGCCCTTGGGTAAATACCGGATAGTGCTCGACCAGCCAGATTTCATCAAGGGTACTTTCATCGCGGGTATCGGTGAATTCATGCATAGCCTGGGAGATTGGCTCGTAAGGCTGAAGACCGAGCTGGCGGACAAGAATTTTATCCTGATACAAAACGGCATCTCCGTGGAGAATGAGTAAAAGTGGGGGAAAAGTATATCACAGCGAGGAGAGGGGAGTTACCCGACCAGGAGCCGGGTAACGGAGAAGCGAGTTACAGAACCATGCGGACAATATCGATTTTGCCCAGTTCTTCATACAGTGTTTCAACCTGCTCGATATGAGTAGCGTTGATAGTGATAGATACCGAGTGGTAGTTGCCTTTGCTGCTTGGTTTTACCGTTGGGGTGTAGTCACCTGGCGCATGGCGCTGTACCACTTCAACCACCTGATCAACCAGCTCAGGTAACGCCTGCCCCATAACTTTGTAAGTAAAAGGAGTAGGGAATTCAAGCAGTTCGTTAAGTTTGGTTTTCATGTCAGCTCCGGCGTAACGTAATTAAATAGCAACTCCCGCCAGAAGGCGGGAGTTTTTTACTGATGCTTAGTATATGGGGACGGAAATTACACTTTCAAGTGTTCGATTTTTAACCAAACCAGTGATGGAACATTAATTTAATGTAATCAATGATTTTGCCGAAGAAGTTGCCTTCCGGGATTTCTTGCAGCACAACCAGCGGGCGTTGTTCGATCGTTTTGCCATCAAGCTGGAAGTTGATAGTACCGACGACCTGATTCTTTTGCAGCGGCGCATGCAATTCACTGCTGTTCAGCACATAGCTGGCTTTCAGATCTTTCATGCGGCCACGCGGAATGGTCAGATACACGTCTTTATCAACACCTAACGAAGCGCGATCAGAATCACCAAACCAAACCGGTTCAGAGGCGAACTCTTTACCTACTTTCAGTGGGTTAACGGTTTCGAAGAAACGGAAGCCCCAGGTCAGCAGTTTTTTACTTTCGGCTTCACGGCCTTTAAAAGTACGTCCGCCCATCACCGCAGAGATCAAGCGCATCTGGCCTTCAGTCGCAGAAGCAACAAGGTTGTAACCTGCTTTGTCAGTGTGTCCGGTTTTGATGCCGTCGACATTCAGGCTGTTATCCCATAACAGACCGTTACGGTTCAGCTGGCGAATACCGTTAAACGTAAATTCTTTTTCTTTATAGATCGAGTATTCATTCGGTACGTCACGGATCAACGCCTGGCCGATCAGCGCCATATCTCGCGCGGAGCTGTACTGACCATCAGCATCCAGACCATGTACCGTCTGGAAGTGGGTATTTTTCAGGCCCAGGGCGTTAACGTAGCTGTTCATCAAGCCAACAAAAGCGTCCTGGCTACCAGCGGCAAAATCGGCCATGGCGACACAAGCATCGTTACCCGATTGCAGGTTAATACCGCGGATCAGCTGAGAAACCGGAACCTGCATGCCCGGTTTGAGGAACATCAGTGAAGAACCTTTAAACACCGGGTTACCGGTGGCCCATGCGTCGTTGCCGATAGTGACTAAATCAGTTTCTTTAAATTTACCGGCTTTCATTGCCTGGCCGATAACGTAACTGGTCATCATTTTGGTCAGGCTGGCAGGATCGCGGCGGACATCTGCGTTCTGTTCGGCGAGCACTTTGCCGGAGTTATAGTCAATCAGGATGTAGGACTCCGCATCGATCTGCGGTACACCCGGGATCATAGTTTTGATATTCAGGTCATCGGCATGTGCAGCAGAGATAAAGGCTGTGCAAAGAGCCGTGGTGAGCGCCAGGCGCTTCATGATACGAGCGGAAAAAATGGTATTCATGGTCTGAACTACGACATCCGTGATGGAATTAAAAAAAGTGCCCTACTATAGCAAATGCACTACCGGCAGGCATCTGACTTTCCGCGTGACTTTGTTAACGTCATTTACAGAAATTGACACATCAGATGCCTGCTTTACGCTACTGCGCGGTGGTAATAAATGACTGTAATTGGGCTTCGGTTTGCAAACGTTGCTGCAAGGTACTGGCTTCGGCTTTGCTGGCGAATGGGCCAAGCTGGATCCGCCAGACTGCGCCATTTTGAGTTACGCGACCGGGGACGCCGAACTTCTGTCCCAGTTGCTGTTGGTACTGTTGCGCACGAGCCTGATCGCTAACGGCCCCGACTTGCACCATAAAGTTGCCGCTGGCGCTTTGTGAGGCGGCTTGCGGTGTCACCATTGCAGGCGAGGTTGCAGGCGTTGTCGAGGGGGCTGTAACAACGGGCTGTGGCGCAGGTGTTGGTTCGCTGCCTTCCAGCACACCAGGCGCTAACGTCGTTGGTGCACCGAGGAAACCGCTGCTGGTTACCGGCGCGCCGGTCGGATCTTCGCTTTTTAGCGTCGAATTACTGACCGGAAGAATGTCACCCTGCGGGCCAGACACTGAACTTGTTCCTGCGCCGCCGCTTAAATCGGGAGGTGCAGGCAGGGCGTAAGTCTGTTTGGCGACTGTGGTACAAGCCATACCAGGACCAGAAAGCGAACCATCCTGGGCGACAATAATCGGATCGATACGAACTTTGGTGTTGTTTGACGTGTTAAGACGGTCAGCTGCTGCGCGAGAAAGCGAAATAACGCGGTCGTTGCCGTAAGGACCGCGATCATTAATGCGCACCACGATCATTCGCCCGTTAGCCAGGTTAGTGATTCTGGCGTAGCTGGGGATCGGAAGCGTTGGATGGGCCGCCGTCAGCTGTGTCGGATCGAAAGCTTCGCCAGAGGCCGTCAGGTTACTGCCGGGTTCGGCATCATAGATTGCCGCCAGTCCCGCCTGGCTAAATCGAGACGGATCCTGCACGATTTTGTAGCTTTTACCGTCGCGCTGGTAATCCTGATTTGCCGTCGCGTTCAGTGGTTCGAAACGCGGGTCCGCCCCGCTAATTTCAACTATGGGGCCGTTACATACCGCAGGCTGCGGTACACTTACCGTCTGTTGCTGACCATCATCGCTTGTACATGCCGCGAGCATTCCTGCCGCGATGCAGATCCCGAGCCACTGCTTACGCATTGCGCACCTCTTACACGCTTTTCGACAACATTTTCCTGTGGGTGTGGATTGACATTACAATCCCGAACCCAGCCATCAGCACAATTAGCGCCGATCCTCCATAACTGACCAGTGGGAGCGGAACCCCTACAACCGGCAGAATACCGCTTACCATACCAATATTTACGAAGACATAAACGAATAATATCAGCATTAAGCCGCCAGCCATGACGCGACCAAAGGTGGTTTGCGCTCTGGCGGCTATCCACAGCCCGCGCATGATCAGCAGAATGTAGAGAGCGAGCAGAATCAAAATGCCTACTAATCCCAGCTCTTCCGCCAGTACCGCGAAGATAAAGTCGGTATGGCGTTCGGGGAGAAATTCAAGTTGTGACTGAGTGCCGTGCAGCCAGCCTTTGCCGCGTAATCCGCCGGAGCCAATAGCAATTTTAGACTGAATAATGTGATAGCCCGCGCCGAGTGGGTCTGATTCCGGGTCCAGGAGCATCATTACGCGCTGGCGCTGGTAATCATGCATCAGGAAGAACCACAGAATCGGAATGAACGCCGCTACCAGCACTACTGCGACGCCAATCAGACGCCAGCTAAGGCCAGAGAGGAACAGTACAAACAGACCGGAAAGCGCAACGAGGATTGATGTTCCCAGGTCAGGCTGTGCAGCCACCAGCAGCGTGGGCATAAATATCAGCACCAGCGCGATGCCAGTGTTCTTCAACGATGGCGGGCAAACGTCGCGGTTGATAAAGCGCGCTACCATCAGTGGTACGGCTATTTTGGCAATTTCCGACGGCTGAAAACGAACGATACCGAGGTCCAGCCAGCGTTGAGCGCCTTTAGAGATGGCACCAAAAGCATCTACTGCCACCAGCAAAATAATACAGATGATATAGAGATAGGGGGCCCAGCCTTCATAAACGCGTGGAGGAATTTGCGCCATCACCACCATGATGACCAGACCCATCGCGATTTGGCCGATTTTACGCTCCATCATGCCAATATCCTGACCGCTGGCGCTCCAGATAACCAGGGCGCTGTAAACCAGCAATGCCAGTAAGATCAGCAGCATTGTGGGATCGAGATGGACTTTATCCCAGAATGTTTTTTTATTCGGATTATCCGTCATGATTAATGGTCCTCCGCTGCGGCAACCGCTGGATTTTCCGCAGGCAGATCGGTGTTGTTATCACCCAGCATAATGTGGTCGAGGATCTGGCGCATCAGCGTACCAACCGCTGGACCCGCGCCACCGTTCTCCAGAATCATGGCGACAGCCACTTGCGGATTGTTGTATGGCGCAAAGGCAGTCATCAGTTTGTGGTCACGTAAACGCTCGGCAATTTTGTGCGCATTATAGGTTTCGTTCGCTTTCAGACCGAAGACCTGAGCTGTACCAGATTTCGCCGCAATTTTGTACGGTGCGCTGGCAAAGTATTTATGCGCCGTACCGTTAGGGCGGTTAGCAACACCGTACATACCGTCTTTTGCCAGCTCCCAGTAACCGGAATGAATATCGCCGACGGGCGGTTCATGCGGTTGTACCCATGGCACCTGTTTGCCGTCTTCGGCGGTGCTCATCAGCAAATGCGGAACCTTCACGATACCGTCATTAATCAGGATCATCAGTGCCTTACTCATCTGGATTGGGGTCGCTGTCCAGTAACCCTGACCGATACCAACCGGAATGGTGTCACCCTGATACCACGGTTTTTTAAAGCGTTTCTGTTTCCATTCGCGGGTAGGCATGTTGCCGGAACGTTCTTCCGCCAGGTCGATACCGGTGTAATGACCATAACCGAATTTACCCATCCATTCGGAGAGGCGATCGATTCCCATATCGTAGGCCACCTGATAGAAGAAGGTATCCGCAGATTCTTCCAGCGATCTTGTGACATTCAGACGCCCGTGGCCCCATTTTTTCCAGTCACGATAACGTTTTTCCGAACCTGGCAGTTGCCACCAGCCTGGGTCAAACAGCGTCGTATTGCGCGTGATCACTCCGGCGCTCAATGCCGAAACCGCCACATAGGGTTTAACTGTAGACGCGGGAGGATAAACCCCCTGTGTGGCGCGGTTCACCAGCGGTGTATTCGGGTCGTTCAGCAAGGCGGAATAATCTTTGCTGGAGATACCGTCAACAAATAGGTTTGGGTCATAACTAGGCGTGGAAACCAGCGCCAGCACCCCACCTGTACGCGGATCGGTGACTACCACAGCTGCGCGGCTACCCGCCAGCAGCGTTTCAATATATTGCTGGAGTTTGAGATCCAGCGTCAGGTAAATATCGTGTCCGGCTTGCGGTGGTACTTCTTTTAACTGGCGGATAACACGCCCACGGTTGTTAACTTCAACCTCTTCATAACCAGTCTGACCGTGCAGCACGTCTTCATAGTAACGCTCAATGCCCAGCTTACCTATATCATGCGTTGCCGCATAGTTGGCCAGTTTGCCGTCATTATTCAGGCGTTCGACGTCTTTATCGTTGATTTTCGACACATAGCCGATGACGTGGGTCAACGCCGAACCGTAAGGATAGTAACGACGTTTATAGCCTTTAACTTCAACACCCGGAAAACGGTACTGATTGACGGCAAAGCGCGCCACTTGTACTTCGGTCAGGTTAGTTTTCACCGGAATGGAGGTGAAACGGTGTGAACGTGCGCGCTCTTTTCGGAATGCAGCAATATCGTCATCGGTCAGATCAACCACGCTGCGCAAAGCGTCCAGCGTTTGCTGCACGTTATCGACTTTCTCCGGCATCATCTCTATCTGGTAGATAGTGCGGTTAAGTGCCAGAGGGATACCGTTACGGTCGTAGATAATGCCGCGGCTGGGCGCGATAGGCACCAGTTTAATGCGGTTTTCATTAGAGCGGGTCTGGTAATCGGTAAAGCGAACAATTTGCAGATTATACAGGTTGGCGATAAGCACGCCGGTCAGCAGCAAAATCCCCAAAAAGGCGACCAGCGCCCGGCGCACAAACAGCGCGGACTCTGCCGTATAGTCGCGAAAAGAGTTCTGTAGTTTCATCCGCTGCGTTTTCTACTCAAAGCTCCCTTATCACTCACGGTGATAAGGATGGTTGGTGGTGATGCTCCACGCCCGGTACAGACTCTCTGCGACCAGCACGCGAACCAACGGATGGGGGAGGGTAAGCGCCGACAGCGACCAGCTCTGCTCCGCCGCCGCTTTACAGGCAGGCGACAACCCTTCAGGCCCGCCAATCAGTAGACTGACGTCGCGACCATCCAGCTTCCAGCGTTCCAGCTCAGCGGCTAACTGCGGCGTATCCCAGGGCTTGCCTGGAATATCGAGGGTGACAATGCGGTTTTTGCCTGCGGCCGCCAACATCTGCTCACCCTCTTTGTCGAGTATGCGCTTGATGTCCGCATTCTTGCCGCGTTTTCCGGCCGGAATTTCAATCAGCTCGAAGGGCATATCTTTCGGAAAACGACGCAGGTACTCGGTAAAACCGGTTTGTACCCAGTCCGGCATTTTCGTTCCCACGGCGACAAGTTGCAGCTTCACGCATTAACTCCAGAGTTTTTCCAGTTCATACAGGCGACGGCTCTCTTCCTGCATGACATGGACAATCACATCGCCCAAATCCACGACAATCCAGTCGGCGCTGTTTTCACCTTCTACGCCGAGCGGTAACAGGCCCGCTGCGCGAGACTCCTGCACAACGTGGTCAGCAATGGACATAACATGACGGCTGGACGTACCCGTACAGATGATCATGCAGTCGGTGATGCTGGATTTGCCCTGAACGTCTAAGGCGATGATGTCCTGACCTTTGAGGTCATCAATTTTGTCGATAACAAAATCCTGGAGTGCTTTACCCTGCAAGTTTTCCCCCTGGGTGAATCAAATAGATAAAAATGGTCTGTCAGTATACCTGAACCAGAGGCGATTTCGGGACAATTGTCGCCGAATCGGCTTTCGAAAGTGGGCTATCATCCCACCCCGCGCCGCAGATTGCATCGCCATTTTTGTAAAACAATTTCTACAAAGTCGTGTCTGGCGAAAAAAGTCTGGCTGCGGAGAATATCAGCCTGCCCGGGGCTGTCAATGGTCGTTGCGGCTTACCCGTAAAAAAACAGAAAAGTCATGCATTCTCGACCCCGATGGCACGGCTATTGAGGACGCGTAGCGTCGCGAATTTTTGGTTGATATCAATGGCGCTCCAACACCCCTGGTCAACGCGAAAATGCCACATAGCTTCGGCAGGCATACCAATTAAACGGGCGATTAACAGACTCAGTACACCCTGATGGCTGACGACTAAAATATTCTGATAGTGCTGAAATTCACTAAGCCTTGCGATAAACCGTTCCACACGTTGTGAAAATGCCTGAAATCCTTCACCGTTCGTGGGGATAGCATGCTGCCAGTCATTGCACCACGCGCTATAGTTTTCGGCATCTTCTTGCATGAGGTCGCGATGATGTCGCATCTCCCAGTCGCCAAAAAACATTTCGTTGAGTTCAGGGATGATTTGCACGGGGAGCTGGCGATCACTGAGAACCCGTCGCGCGGTATGCTGTGCCCGTTCCAGTTCACTGCATAAAACCAGGTCAAAGGAAACACCATGTAGCAGCGTATGCAGATTTTGCGCTTGCTCAATACCGCGCGCAGTCAGGGGGGTGGGAGCATGACCGCTGTACAGACCATCGATATTCGCTTGCGTTTCGCCATGACGAATTAACCACAGTCGCATCATGCCCTCCGTAACGACAGGTATCAGCGATACAAGCCTTGTTGGTTAATGTAAGTCAGTACCGGTTCCGGCAATAAATCCTCACACGATTCACCGTTTTGCAAACGTTCGCGGATGATGGTCGCCGAGATGTTAAACCACGGCGTTTCAGCCAGATAAATTTTACCGGCAGGCTGAAGGTGAAGATCTTCCGGGTTATGTGTCAAATGATCTTCCAGCCATTGCTGGTATTGCGGTTGCGCCATTTCAAGTGGGTAACCTGGACGCCGACAGACGATCAAATGTGCATTGTCGAGTATCGTTTCGTATTCGTACCAGGTCGGAAAGGTCAGCAATGAATCCTGACCAATAATAAACGCCAGCGGCACGTCTGGCCCTTGTTCCTGCCGCCACTCTTTCAGTGTTTGCGCAGTGTAAGAGGGGGCATTGCGCTTTAGCTCGCGTTCATCAAGAGTAAATAATGGCTTGTCGGCAATCGCCAGTTCAAGCATGTGTTTACGCTGCACGCTGTTCGCTTCCGGCTGGGGACGATGCGGAGGAACATTATTAGGGATGATTGTGACCCGCGTCAGACCAATCAAATTCGCCAGCGTTTCCACGGGTTTAAGATGTCCATAGTGCACCGGATCAAAGGTGCCGCCAAACAGAGCCTGTAAAGATTTCATATCAACCGTCGATAAATACGTCCGCCAGGGGTTTATGGCACAACAGAAGAGATAACCCTTCCAGCTCTGCCCACACTGACTGACCGTAATCTTGTTTGAGGGTGAGTTCCGTTCGTGTCAGGAGTTGCACGGCCTGACGTAACTGCGGCTGGCTTAAGCGATTTAACGCCTCGCCCATCATGCCCCGGCGGTTCTGCCATACCCGATGCTTATCAAACAATGCACGCAGTGGCGTATGGGCAGACTGGCGTTTCAGGTTAACCAGTAACAACAGTTCACGTTGTAATGTGCGCAACAAAATAACCGGTTCGCTGCCTTCCAGACGAAGTTGCTGAAGAATATGCAACGCGCGCTTACTTTTTCCCATCAACAAAGCATCAACCCAATGAAAAGGGGTGAAATGCGCGGCATCATTCACCGCCTGTTCAACGCGCGGTAATGTCAGTTTGCCGTCTGGCCAGAGCAGCGATAAACGCTCCAGTGCCTGGGCCAGCGCCAGCAGGTTACCTTCATAACAGTAGCAGAGCACTTGGTTTGCAGCGTCATCCAGTTCTAAGTTGAGCTGTTTTGCACGCGCAGCAACCCAGCGGGGAAGCTGAGCCTGCTCCGGTGTCTGACAGGTCACCTGCACGCTGCGATTCGCAAGAGCAGTAAACCAGGCGGCATTTTCTTGCGCTTTGCTTAATTTATTACCGCGGACGATCAACAGCAGGTCGTCATGCAGAAGTCCGGTGAGTGTGAGAAGTTGTTCATTGATCGCCGCATTCGGTCCGTTTTCTGGTAACAACAGCAATAGCGTTTGTCGACTGGCAAACAGACTCATGGCCTGGCATAACGAAAAGATCGCATTCCAGTCAGTGTTGGGATCAATGGAAAAAGTGTGGTGTTCTTCGAACCCTTGCGCCGCAGCGACCTGACGAATAGCGTCCTGGCTTTCCTGCAATAACAGAGGATCGTTACCAAGTAAAAGATACGCCGCGCGCAGCCCTTCATTGAGCTGCGCGCGGAGTTGTTCCGGGTACAACCGAATCATCAGTTACCCAGCGTGGTAGAGACGCGTGCAGGCGTTGCCGGAGTATCCGTTGTGGTCGACGTCTGTTCTTCGTCGGAACGAATATCCGCAGCACGGATGCTTGGCAGCTTACGAATCAGCTGTTCGGCAGCACGGTCGTACATCTCTTTTACGATCATGTCTTGTTCGTTATCTTTCGCTAACGCCATTTGCGGGTTATCGAAGAACGAACGGAAGACTTTGGCGCTAATCGGGTAGATGTCACGGCCGGGGATCAACACGGTCGCATTGACCGTCATGATCATCTGATACTCTGCTGTTTGACCGTTACGGAATACCGATGCGGTATCTTTCGCGATGCTCACTTTACCCAAACGCAGGGATGGAACGTCCTTACGCGTGGTTTCTTTATCAAGCAACTCGACACCATTCAGACGTAACTGGTTACGCACCGCACGGCTTAATGGCCCGTTCGGATCGCCTGAGTCCAGGATCATGACCTTCATAGTGGAAGGAACCTGCGTGGTATCACGCAGATGCCAGCCACACCCGGCGGTGATTAACACCGCCAGAGATAACAACAATGTTGCCAGATATCGCACGCTTCCTCCCGCGCTTAGCCAACGACCAGATTGAGGAGTTTACCGGGTACGTAAATCACTTTACGCACGGTAACGCCATCAAGATATTTTGCTACCAGATGTTCCTGGCCAGCACGTTCGCGAACCTGTTCTTCCGTTGCGTCCACCGGAACGGTGATTTTTGCACGGACTTTACCGTTAACCTGCACCACGACCAGCGTGGAGTCTTCCACCATCGCTTTTTCGTCAGCAACCGGCCACGGTGCGTTGTCGATATCGCCTTCGCCTTTCAGTTCCTGCCACAGCGTGAAGCAGATGTGCGGGGTGAACGGGTTAAGCATACGGACTACCGCCAGCAGCGCTTCCTGCATCAGAGCGCGATCCTGCTCGCCATCGGTCGGTGCTTTCGCCAGTTTGTTCATCAGCTCCATAATCGCCGCAATTGCGGTGTTGAAGGTCTGACGACGGCCGATATCATCGGTCACTTTAGCGATAGTTTTATGCACATCGCGACGCAACGCTTTCTGATCTTCAGTCAGCGCATCAACGTTCAGTGCCGCAACATCACCTTTCGCTGTGTGCTCGTAAACCAGTTTCCAGACACGTTTCAGGAAGCGGTTAGCCCCTTCCACGCCGGATTCCTGCCATTCGAGAGTCATATCAGCCGGAGAAGCAAACATCATAAACAGACGAACGGTGTCCGCGCCGTAACGTTCAACCATCACCTGCGGGTCGATACCGTTGTTCTTCGACTTGGACATTTTGCTCATGCCGGTATAAACCAGTTCATGGCCAGCCGCATCTTTCGCTTTCACGATACGGCCTTTCTCGTCACGTTCAACGATAGCATCAACCGGGGAAACCCAGTTACGTTCGCCGTTTTCGCCAACATAGTAGAAGGCATCTGCCAGCACCATACCCTGACACAGCAACTGTTTCGCTGGTTCGTCAGAGTTCACCATACCTGCATCACGCATCAGTTTGTGGAAGAAGCGGAAGTAGAGCAGGTGCATAATGGCGTGTTCGATACCACCAATGTAGATATCCACCGGCAGCCAGTAGTTAGCCGCTTTGGAATCCAGCATACCTTCTTTGTACTCCGGGCAAGTGTAGCGCGCATAGTACCAGGAGGACTCCATAAAGGTGTCGAAAGTGTCGGTTTCACGCAGTGCTGGCATACCGTTAACGGTAGTTTTTGCCCACTCCGGATCTGCTTTAATCGGGCTGGTAATGCCGTCCATCACCACATCTTCCGGCAGGATCACCGGCAGCTGGTCGTCCGGGGTCGGCATTACGGTACCGTCTTCCAGCGTCACCATCGGAATCGGCGCGCCCCAGTAACGTTGACGGGAAACACCCCAGTCGCGCAGGCGGTAGTTCACTTTACGCTCGCCAACGCCCATCGCAGTCAGTTTATCGGCGATAGCGTTGAAGGCCGCTTCATGGTCAAGACCGTTGAACTCGCCAGAGTTGAACAGAACGCCTTTTTCAGTCAGGGCTTGCTGAGAAAGATCTGGCTCAGAGCCGTCAGCTGCCAGGATAACCGGTTTGATGTTCAGGCCGTATTTAGAGGCAAACTCGTAGTCGCGCTGGTCGTGACCCGGAACCGCCATAACTGCGCCCGTGCCGTACTCCATCAATACGAAGTTTGCTGCCCAAACGGGAATTTCTTCGCCCGTTAATGGGTGAACCGCTTTAAAGCCAGTATCGACGCCTTTTTTCTCCATCGTTGCCATTTCAGCTTCGGCAACTTTGGTGTTACGGCATTCGTCAATAAAGGCCGCCAGTTCAGGATTATTTTCCGCCGCTTTCTGCGCCAGCGGATGACCCGCCGCTACCGCCAGGTAGGTACAACCCATAAAGGTGTCCGGGCGGGTAGTGTAAACGGTCAGCGTGTTGTCATAGTCGTTAACGTTGAAGGTGATTTCCACGCCTTCGGAACGACCGATCCAGTTACGCTGCATGGTTTTAACGGTGTCTGGCCAGTGATCCAGTTTATCCAGATCGTTGAGCAGCTCGTCAGCGTAAGCGGTGATTTTGATAAACCATTGCGGGATCTCTTTACGCTCAACTTTGGTATCGCAGCGCCAGCAGCAGCCGTCGATAACTTGTTCGTTCGCCAGTACGGTCTGGTCGTTCGGGCACCAGTTGACTGCAGAAGTCTTCTTATATACCAGGCCTTTTTTATACAGCTCGGTGAAGAATTTCTGTTCCCAACGGTAGTATTCCGGTGTACAGGTTGCCAGCTCGCGGCTCCAGTCATAACCAAAGCCCAGCATTTTGAGCTGGTTTTTCATGTACGCGATGTTGTCGTACGTCCACGGTGCCGGTGCGGTGTTGTTTTTCACCGCCGCGCCTTCCGCAGGCAGACCAAACGCGTCCCAGCCGATCGGCTGCAGGACGTTTTTGCCCAGCATACGCTGGTAGCGGGCGATCACGTCACCAATGGTGTAGTTACGTACGTGGCCCATGTGTAGTCGACCAGAAGGATAGGGAAGCATAGACAGGCAGTAATACTTCTCTTTGCTCTCGTCTTCGGTTACTTCAAATGTGCGCTTCTCATCCCAATGAAGCTGTACTTTGGATTCTATCTCTTCCGGGCGGTATTGCTCTTGCATGGCAGCCAGTGGTCCTGTTTTCAATACGGCTACAAATGTAGCGTTGAGGTGGTTTTTCAGATCCGCATAGCATAGCCCAAACGTCCGCGTCAAAACAGCCTTTCGCGCATTCGACGTTGAAATGATGCCCGGATTATTCATACATTAATTTACAGAGTTTGTGGGCGTATTAGCAAAGCAAGGAACAAAGAACGTCTATTATTATAGTCAGTTAACGACCTGGGAGATGAAACGATGAACAAGGTTGCTCAATATTACCGTGAACTGGTCGCGTCACTGAGCGAACGCCTGCGCAATGGCGAACGTGATATCGACGCACTGGTGGAACAGGCGCGCGAGCGCGTAATAAAAACAGGGGAGTTAACGCGAACCGAAGTCGATGAGCTGACGCGAGCTGTCAGACGTGACCTGGAAGAGTTCGCCATGAGCTATGAAGAGAGCCTGAAAGAAGAGTCTGACAGCGTCTTTATGCGGGTGATTAAAGAAAGCTTGTGGCAGGAACTGGCAGACATCACCGATAAAACGCAGCTTGAATGGCGCGAAGTTTTCCAGGACCTCAATCATCACGGGGTTTATCACAGCGGAGAAGTGGTAGGGCTGGGTAATCTGGTCTGCGAGAAATGTCATTTCCATCTCCCGATCTACACACCGGAAGTGCTGACGCTATGCCCGAAATGTGGTCATGACCAGTTCCAGAGACGCCCGTTCGAGCCTTAATGGTCTGATTTCGCACAGCAATAAAGAGAATATGGGCCGAATAAAATTCCCCGGCCCTTGTTTTTATCTCTTACAGTAAATCTTCAATCTCACGGATTTCTTGACTGACATCCCTGGTACCGGATGCCTGAACTTTACGATACAGGTCGAGAGCCTGTCGGAGATCGACAGGTCTTCCTTCTCCGTAGTGATACATAATGGCCAGGTTATACCAGGCAGTGGCGTCATTGCATTCAGCGGCTTTCATAAACCATTCAAAGGCGGCCTGATAATCTTTCTCAACGCCTTGTCCATGTTTATACATATAACCGATGTTGACGTAAGCGCCGACGCTTTCCTGAGCGGCAGCCTTCAGATACCAGTACATGGCTTGCTTATAGTCCTGGTCCACCCCTTCGCCAGCGTTATAATCCCATGCAATTTGAAACTGGGCATGCCGATTACCCTGCTGTGCGCTTTTCAAATACCAGAATGCGGCGAGTGTCTTGTTTTGAGCAACGCCTTTTCCGTCTTCATAAAGATCGGCCAGATTGTCTTGTGCGTAACTATGGCCTTGTAATGCAGCTTGTTTGTACCAGAAAAATGCCAGCGCATAGTCTTGAGCGACTCCGTTGCCATTTCTGTACATCCATCCAAGATTATTTTGCGCATAAGACATTCCGCTCTCCGCGGCTATCTGATACCAGGCAACCGCTTCTTTATAGTTGGGGTCTTCTCCACGATCCAGTATCCAGCCAAGGGCGTTGGAAGCGAAAGTATGGCCTTGTAGGGCAGCTTTTTTCAGCCAAAAGATGGCTTGCTCATTATCTTTATGACGGCTTTTATCCTCGGAGTATTTCCGCCCTAAGGAATATTGTGCTTCACAATGGCCTTGCTCAGCGGCCAGCTTCAGCCAGTAGAAGGCTTTTTCGTCGTCCGGAGAGTCAATTGCGCTATCGCGATTATAATAAAACCCAATAATATATTGAGCCTCGCAATCGCCTTTTTCAGCACGTTCGATAATCTCATCTATTGATAAATTATCGCAGCAACTTGACGTAAAAATCATTATCATTTCCTTATGGTTGCATATAAAACATATTATATTTTTATGTGTTCCATTTTTGCGTAAGCCTTATTTTATGCGTATTATGTTGCGTCAGAAAAGTATAAATAAATGAGCCTCGCAACGTGGTTAATATTCATTGAATGAATATTTAAGGATAAATTATATGGACATGGAGTCGCAAAAAATATTGTTTGCACTTTCCACTCCGATGGAAATACGCAATGAATGCTGTTTACCTTCGCATTCATCTCCCAAAATGTATTTAGGTACACGCTTTTTTGACCTTTCTTCCTCCTGGGGAATTGATGACCGTGATGACCTGCTGCGCACAATTCACCGAATGATTGATAACGGTCATGCCGCGCGGTTGGCAGGGTTTTATCACTGCTGGTTTCGTTATTCGCCATGTGAATGGCGTGACTATCTTGCTGAATTAAATGAGCAAGGTCAGGCTTATGCGCAATTTGTCGCCAGCACCGCCGAATGCTGTGGTGAGGGAGGAATTAAAGCCTGGGATTATGTCCGGATGGGTTTTTTAAGCCGAATGGGCGTACTTAATAACTGGTTAAGCGAAGAAGAAAGTCTATGGATCCAGTCGCGCATTCATCTACGGGCGCTACGTTATTATAGTAACTGGCAGCAATACTTTGCCGGTTATACCTTTGGTCGGCAATATTGGCAGTCTCCCGAAGATGATAATCTTCAGTTATTACGTGAATTCTTAGCGCGTAAAGAATACGACGATTCCGGCAATGATATGTTTTATCAATTATTTGCCAGTGACGATGCATATTACGCGACCTTACCCTGGCAACCACTGGTTGACTACCCCACATGCCCGGAAACGCTTAAGGATATGAGCGACCTATGAAAACTTGCTGGCAGATCCTCGATATATCTCAAACGACTGACGTCGATATTATCCGTCGCGCTTATCTGGCCTTGTTACCGTCCTTTCATCCAGAAACCGATCCGCAGGGTTTTAAACAACTTCGTCAGGCGTATGAGGATGCGCTACGGATTGCGCAGTCCCCTGCTAAATCTGTTTGGCAACCAGAAGAACATGAAGTTGCAGAACATGAAATTCTGCTCGCCTTTCGTGCGTTACTCGCCTCTGATAGCGAACGTTTTCTGCCTTCCGCCTGGCAGCGATTCATTCAGCAATTAAATTATTGCTCGATGGAAGAGATTGATGAATTACGCTGGTCGCTGTGCACAATCGCCATGAACACTGCCCATTTATCCTTCGAGTGCGTGGTGTTATTAGCAGAAAGACTGCGGTGGTTGCAGGAGGAAAACACCGGGGAAATAGACGAAGAAGAACTGGAATCCTTTTTATATGCCATTGCGAAGGGGAATGTTTTTAACTTCCAGACCATTCTGCATCTGCCCGTTGCCGTGCAAAATGACACCATCGATTTTTACCAAATGTTCGCTCGGATTTGGTCATCGCATCCAGAATGGCTGACATTGTATTTAGCGCAACATCGCGCAGTGATTATCCCCGATGATGCAAAACTGCACAGAAATTTACTCCGCTGGTATAGCGCAAGCCGCCTGGGAATCCCCGAACTTCTGGATTACGCCCGGTCGTGGCGGGAAGCTGAACCTGATAATGAAGATGCGCGTTATTATGAATACGCGCAACGCG
Organism: Escherichia sp. WS1450; assembly: GCF_046487395.1. NCBI lineage: Bacteria > Pseudomonadati > Pseudomonadota > Gammaproteobacteria > Enterobacterales > Enterobacteriaceae > Escherichia > Escherichia sp. WS1450. Next base: position 123,777 of record NZ_JBJQJO010000008.1, on the reverse strand, counting down.
TCTATTGTGGAGAAGGCGAAAGCCTGCTGGCAGAACTTTGTGACTACTGGCGCGAGTATCCCTCCACCCAGGCGGATGCTTTAATGTTGCAATGGTGCCGTCAGCATCGGGTCGATTATTACCCATTAGTGGTGATGATGATTGAAGCGCGTGATCTGGTTAACGATCAGGGAAAACCGCTACTTTATGTCCCTGGTGACAGCGCTCGTACGCGTTTTCATTTATACGAAATACTCAGTGATGAAAAACTCTCTGCGCTGGGGCGTTCTCTGGTCGAGATGGTTTTGCACAAAGGACGTAAGCCGCGGATCTCACTCACGCGTGATACAGAACATCCCTTATGGCCATTATATCTAGTTGCCAAACAATTAGTGCAGGCCAGCCAACCGACAGAAGAATCATTAATGCCGATTGTGAGCCGCCTTGATGCAGAAGATCGTTGTCCACTGGAAGCATTAATTATTCGTCGATTATTAATTCAGGCGGCGAATTTTACCGAGAAGCAAACTGTTGAACCGGAGCCGCAACCGCAGCCAATGCCCGTTGACGATGGTGGGCCGGGCTGTCTGGGCGTCATCAAAATTATTTTCTATATTTTTATCTTTGCTGGTTTGATAGGGAAAATACTCCATCTGTTCGGGTGACAGTCGACGTTAATGTGCGGGAAGCCCGGCAAGTAATCTTTCCGCATTTTTGTAATGTTGTTTGGCGGCCAGTTTTAACCATTTTTGAGATTCATAATGGTTAACATTAATACCTGAGCCGTTTCTGTAGATCAAACCTAAAGTATATTGAGCATGAGCATACCCTTGTTCAGCTGCTTCCTTATACCAGAGAATTGCTTTACGGGTATCGGGTTTGACCCCCAGACCTTTGAGGTAGATCCACCCCAGTTTACTTTGCGCGCGTGGATTTTCCTGTTCCGCTGATTGCTCATACCAGTATCTCGCCTGTGTATAATCCAGTGGTTTACCGTCGCTACCATGAAGATAAAATTCTCCAAGGCGATATTGCGACGTTGAGTGACCATGAATCGCGGAAAGCTCCGTGGCTGCCGTGGTGAATGGAAGACTGCCCGGTGAGCTTAAATAATCAAAGGCATAATTCACCATGGCTTTATCACGCAACGTCGTTTTCTTGGGTTGACTAATACAGGTTATTGCTGCAACTATAAATATTGCGAATATATACATTAATTTTTTATTCATGTGTGAATACTTCGATTTTCTTTTTATTTTGAAAGCGTCAAGTTTATACTCATCAATAATAAAAAAGTAGTCAGTTAATGCACTTAAGGGATTATTAACAAATGAATAAGGAAGAACAATATCTTCTTTTTGCGCTTTCTACGCCCATGGAAATACTTAATCAGGGTTGCAAGCCCGCGCATGACTCGCCAAAAATGTATACCGGGATAAAAGAATTCGATCTCTCATCATCCTGGGGAATAAATAATCGTGATGATTTAATTCCGACTATTTATCAGATGACCGATGATGGTCATGCCAATGATTTAGCTGGCTTATATCTGACATGGCATCGCTCTTCCCCTGAAGAGTGGAAAGCATTAATTGCTGGTGGCTCGGAGAGAGGGTTGATTTATACCCAATTCGTTGCCCAAACCGCTATGTGCTGTGGAGAAGGGGGAATCAAAGCCTGGGATTATGTTCGAATGGGGTTTCTGTCACGGGTCGGTGTGCTCAACAAGTGGCTGACGGAAGAAGAGAGTTTATGGCTGCAATCGCGCATCTATGTCCGAGCACACCATTACTATCACAGCTGGATGCACTATTTTTCTGCCTATTCACTAGGGCGTCTCTACTGGCAATCTTCTCAATGCGAAGACAACGCTTCGTTACGCGAGGCGCTAACCCTGTACAAATACGATAGCGCCGGGAGTCGGATGTTCGAAGAGCTGGCAGCGGGAAGCGATCGTTTCTATGCCACGCTTCCCTGGCAGCCATTGACTGCCCAGCCTGAATGCCCGGTAACGCTTAAGGATGTGAGCGACCTATGAAAACATGTTGGCAAATCCTCGAAATTGAAAGCACGACGCAAATAGACATTATCCGCCAGGCTTATCTTGCTCGCTTACCGTTGTGTCATCCCGAAACCGATCCGCAGGGGTTTAAAGCATTACGCCAGGCCTATGAAGAGGCGCTGCGACTGGCGGTAAATCCTGTCGAGGAAGCAGATGATGAAGAAAAAGATGCCGCCGCTGAACATGAAATACTACGTGCATTCAGGACATTACTGGATTCAGAAAGTGATCGTTTTCAGCCCTCCGCCTGGCAGAAATTTATTCAGCAATTAAATACCTGGAACATGGAGGATGTCGATCAATTACGCTGGCCGCTGTGTGCAATCGCTATAGAAGCGCGATATCTTTCATTAAATTGTGCTTCTTTGCTGGCAGAGCGTTTGAACTGGCATTCGTTTAATGACAGCGAAGGAATGGATGAGGAAGAAAGGGAGGCTTTTCTTGAGGCCATTCAGGCTGGTGATTGTTTCGATTTCCTTAGCCTTCTGGAATATCCCGTCGCGTTGCAGAACCAGACTGTTGAGTATTACTTCGCGCTGGAACGCTGCTGCCGTTACCATCCCGACTATGTCACTGCGTTTATGGCAATGGAAGGTCCGTGGTTCATTCCTGATGATGTCAAGTTACATCGCAAACTGTTGCGCTGGTACAGCTCGGTGAAAAGAGGTATGGCGGAACTCATTCCTGTTGCCCAACAGTGGCAAGCAGAAGAACCAGAAAGCGAAGATGCCCGTTATTACCAGTGTGCGCAACGGTTGTACTGTGGCGAGGGGGAAAGCCTGCTTGCCGATCTCTGCGCATACCGGGAGAGTTACCCATCTACACAAGCCGATAATTTGTTGTTGCAGTGGAGCAAGCGTCATTGCCCGGATTATTTCGCGCTGTTAGTGATGGTTATCGAAGCGCAGAGCATGGTTGATGCGCAAGGTCAACCGTTGAAATATGTTCCTGGTGAGAGCGCCCGGACGCGGCTGTTATGGGCGGAAATTTTACATAGCGGAAAATTATCGCCGTTAGGTCAATCGTTTATTGAGTCGTTATTCTTCAAGCGCAAAGCATGGGCGTGGTGGAAATCGAGAGTCGGTAGCGAGACAGAACAAGATTCACCGTTACTGGATTTGTATCGGGTAGCGGAACAGGTTGTGCTGGAAGCGTTCCCGAAACAAGAGATGCTGGCCCGTCTTAATACAAGGCTGGAAGGTGGAGATGCTCATCCATTAGAGGCCATTATCACCCGGATGCTGTTGACGAAAGTGAAACTCGAGCCGGAGGATGAAGATGTCGATGAGCCAACACCTGAAAACCACGAAGAAAAAAATGATGAGGATGAAAAACCACAGAGCATTACCAGCATTATCAAAATCAGCTTAACGGTGCTGGTGATAGGTTATGCTCTCGGAAAAATCGCGATGTTGTTTAGCTGAGGAAGTGTTTTTTGCGCCGATGCCGGATGCAGCGTTTATGCCGCATCCGGCAGCCGTGTTTAAGGGATCTCAATAGCCAAATAATCGCTCGCCCGTCGCCGAACTTCATCGACGCGGGCCATATCGTTTGACTGCAACGCCGCATCAAAATCGGTGATCACCCGGCCGATCTCTTCTCGCTCGTCACCCAGCGCCCGCGCCCACAACTCTTCCAGTTTGGCTTTAAAGGTACGGTTGATGAGCATATCGCGCGGATAAATTTTCAATGCGGATAACCGCGTCCGACTCTCTTCAATCTGCTGTGCGCTCAATGTTACAGGACTGTGATTAATGACTCTGGACTTAACGCTGCCGTCTTCCAGAAGCACGTCAACTTCAAGCAACCCGTTGATATCATAACTAAAGCGAATATCAATCGACTGATAAGCCCCGGTTTTCTTCAACGGCACATCAAAGGATTCCACCAGAATGTTATTTTTAACTTTGTGATTTTCTCCTTGATAGACGTTAACCGTAATTGAATCCTGTTCCGGGTGCATGGTCGAGTAAGTTTCTACACGCGACACCGGTACAGTGGTGTTTCGTTCAATTATCGGCGAGAAAATGCCGGAAACGCCCTGGCGGTTAACTTCAACACCCAACGAGTAAGGGCAAATATCAGTGAGGATCACCTCTTCAATATCTTCACTGCGTAAGCGGCAGGCGGCCTGGATTGCTGCGCCCAGCGCGACAATGGTGCTCGGGTCGTAACTTTGATATGGTAATTTGCCAAACAGACGTACGGCGATTCGCTGCACCAGCGGCATTTGTGATGCGCCGCCAACCAGCACCAGACTGTCGATTTGACTGGGCTTCAGACGTGCATCGCGCAACGCCTGTTCAATCGGCACTCGCAAGCGATTGAGCAGCGGCAACCACAAATCTTCCAGTTCGTTCTCGTAAAATTCGCACTCACGCGTTTCTTCCTGATACTGCCAGCTAATTTGCAGCGGTAATTGATTGCCGCATTTTGCCGCTTCCACGCTGGTGTACAGGGCTGCCAGCTCACTTTCGTTGAGCATGTTTTTAGCCACTGCGGCGCGTTTTAAAACTTCATCCACCAGCATATGAGTAAAATCTTCGCCGCCAAGAAAGTTGTCGCCAGCGGAGGCGTGAACTTCAATCACCGGCGTGGCGTATTCGAGCACCGTGACGTCAAACGTGCCGCCACCGAGATCAAAAACCAGCGAGCGGGTATTTTGTTGCGTATGCAGGCCATATGCCATCGCAGCTGCTGTGGGTTCATTAATTAAGCGTACCGCATTTAACCCGGCTAACTCCGCTGCTAAACGGGTATGCTTGCGTTGTTCATCGCTGAAATAAGCCGGAACGGAGATCACCACATCTTTAATCGGACGTTGCAGAAATTCTTCGGCATCTTCTTTTAATGAGCGTAATACCAAAGAGGACAGTTCTGGCGCGTTAAATGTGTCGCTGCCTAACCGCCAGTTGGTATTACTGCCCATTGCACGTTTAAATAACGCTGCCGTTTTATCCGGATGCGAAGTGCGCCGTGATACAGCGGGTTTTCCGACTAAAATATGATTATTTTCATCCATGCTAATTATGGATGGTGTTAAATATTCACCGAACTTATTTGGAATTAATTGCGCGGCACCGTCTTTCCAGACGGCAATTAAACTATTGGTAGTACCGAGATCGATACCAATGGCGAGTTCTGCATTATCCATTGCATTTATATCTTGAAAGAAAAAGAGATAAACAGATTAAGACCACCCGGGTAACGCGTGGTGATCTTAATCAATGACGTGTGTTAAGCGTAAAATTTCAGACGATCAGCCAGTAAATCAACAAAGCCCTGACGATCAACATCGACCATTACAGTGGCATTCGGTTTATTGCCGGTCAGATAATAATAATCAACAACCGTCATACCCTGGGTATATTTCCCTTGTGTTTCCACGCCAACCCAGCGCTCAACAGTGGTAAACAACTCCGGTTTTAACAGCCAGGCGATGGTGCATGGGTCATGCAGCGGTGCGCCGACAAAGCCCCATTTTTCGTCTTTATGATATTCGAGGAAGAAATCCAGCAGTTCGGCAACAATGGTTGAAACAGGGTTGCCAATCGCGCGGAAACGCTCGGTGTCTTCAACGTGGATTTGCGCTTTATGAGTAACATCCAGACCGGCCATCACCACCGGGATCCCTGACTGGAAAACAATTTCTGCCGCTTCCGGGTCAACATAAATATTAAACTCGGCGGCTGGCGTCCAGTTACCAAGCCCCATTGCGCCGCCCATAATCACGATACGGGCGATTTTGCTATGCAGTTCCGGATGGCTATTGAGCAGCAAGGCAACGTTAGTTTGCGGCCCGGTAGAAACAATCGTGACAGGTTCCGCACTTTCGCGCAGCGTTTTCGCCATCAGCTCTACCGCCGTACAGTTTTGCGGTGCGAACGTCGGTTCCGGTAATGCCGGGCCGTCGAGACCGCTTTCGCCGTGCACATTGTCCGCGATAATCAACTCACGCATTAACGGTTTTACCGCACCGCCTGCTACCGGAATATCGGTGCGATTAAGCAAGGTCAGCATACGCAGAACATTGCGTAAGGTTTTTTCTGGTGTCTGGTTTCCGGCGGAAGACGTAATTGCTTTGACATCAAGCTCTGGTGAGGCGAGGGCGAGAACTATTGCGATAGCGTCGTCATGACCTGGGTCGCAATCTAACAGAATTGGCAGTGCCATTGTTGCTCCTTGTTGTGTGCTTCTTTGCGACAAGGGTAACGCCAGGATGTAACAGATACGAGGAGCGAAACGATAAAGCGTGAGATGGCGCGCACTTGGGTATGCGCGCCAGAGTGATTAATGCAGGATTTTCGCGAGGAAGTCTTTTGCGCGGTCCGATTTCGGATCATCGAAGAAAGCGTCTTTCGGCGAGTCTTCGACAATTTTACCCTCGTCCATAAAGATCACCCGATTCGCCACTTTACGGGCAAAGCCCATTTCGTGGGTCACCACCATCATGGTCATTCCTTCGTTCGCCAGTTCCACCATCACGTCCAGCACTTCGTTGATCATCTCCGGATCCAGCGCCGATGTCGGTTCGTCGAAAAGCATCGCGATAGGATCCATGCACAATGCGCGAGCGATCGCCACACGCTGCTGCTGACCGCCGGAAAGCTGCGCCGGAAACTTATTGGCATGAGCGGAAAGCCCGACGCGCTCCAGCAATTTCAATGCTTTTTCACGAGCGGGCGCTTTATCGCGTTTAAGCACTTTCACCTGCGCCAGGGTCAGGTTTTCGATAATCGACAAATGGGGGAACAACTCGAAATGCTGGAACACCATCCCGACGCGGGAACGCAGCTTTGCCAGATCGGTTTTCTTATCGTTAACCACGATGCCATCGACGGTAATTTCACCTTGCTGCACCGGTTCGAGGCCGTTGACGGTTTTAATCAGCGTTGATTTGCCGGAACCAGACGGGCCGCAAACCACCACCACTTCGCCTTTTTTCACTTCGGTTGAGCAGTCGGTCAGCACCTGAAAGTGACCATACCATTTTGAAACATTTTTCAGGGTAATCATTAAGCTGTCCTTCTTTTCAAGTAGCTGACCAACAACGACGCGCTAAGGCTAATAACGAAATAAACAAATCCGGCAAACAGGATCATCTCGACCTGCGTACCATCACGCTCACCAATGGTTGAGGCGGTACGGAAGAAATCGGCCAGAGATAACACATACACCAGTGAGGTATCCTGGAACAGTACGATGCCCTGAGTGAGCAGCAGCGGCACCATCGCGCGGAACGCCTGTGGCAGAATAATCAGTTTCATCGACTGCCAGTGGGTCATCCCCAACGCCAGCGCGGCGCTCGACTGACCACGAGAAATACTTTGAATACCGGCACGGATAATCTCTGAATAGTAGGCCGCTTCAAACATCGAAAACGCCACCATCGCCGAAATTAAACGGATATCATTTTTTGGTGATAATCCCAGCACATTTTGCAGAAAACCCGGCACGATCAGGTAAAACCACAGCAAAACCATAACTAAAGGAATCGAGCGGAATACGTTAACGTAGGCTTTGGCAAACCACGCTACGGGCGCAAAGCTGGACAAGCGCATCACCGCCAGCATGGTGCCCCATAAAATACCAATCACCACTGCCGTGACGGTGATTTTCAGGGTGATCACCAGCCCATCCAGCAGATATGGCAGGGAAGGGACAATGGAACTCCAGTCAAACTCGTACATTATTTGCCCCCCATGTTGCCGGGCAGGCGAACTTTACGTTCAACCAGCGTCATCACCAGCATGATAAAAGCGTTAATCAATACATACGCCAGCGTAATGGCGGTAAACGACTCCCAGGCGTGGGCCGAGTAATCGAGCAATTTACCCGCCTGCGCCGCCATATCCACCAGACCGATAGTCGAGGCGATGGCGGAGTTTTTCACCAGGTTCATCATCTCTGAGGTCATCGGCGGGACGATAACGCGATAAGCATTAGGCAGCAGTACGTAGCGGTAAGCCTGCGGTAGTGTCAGACCCATCGCCAGCGCGGCATTCTTCTGCCCACGCGGCAGCGACTGAATCGCGGCGCGTACCTGTTCGCAAACACGGGCGGCGGTAAACAGCCCAAGGCAGAGCATGGATGAAAGGAAAAACTGAATATTGGGATCCAGCTCGGCCTTAAACCACATGCCGATTTTCTCTGGCAGCAACTCCGGGATCACCAGATACCAGGTAAAGAATTGCACAATCAACGGCACGTTGCGGAACAGTTCGACATACAACGTACCCAGACCGGAGAGAAAACGGTTTGGAACGGTACGTAAAATGCCGAAAAATGAACCGACGAGGAAAGCGATAATCCAGGCGCAGATCGACAAAGCGATCGTCACCTGAAAACCACTCCAGATCCAACCAAGATAGGTGGTGTTGCCGAACGGGGCTTGTTGTAAAAAAATACCCCAGTTCCAGTCTATAGACATAAATCTACTCCAGAAAAAAGAGGGTAGCAGCGTTAACTGCTACCCTCGAAGATTGTTACCCAGCGTATTGCGGTTTTCAGGCCCGATGGGGAACGACCATCAGGCGTATAGTCTGTCCGTGCTACGTAACAATCGAGAGGGCTGGAATTTCCGCCCCTGGTTCTTGTAATTAGTTCAGTGCTTTGTCATTCGGTTCTTTGAACAGTGCTTTCATTTCGTCTGACAGTTCGAAATTCATGTTCAGGTTTTTCGGCGGAATGGGATTTTTGAACCACTTATCAAACCATTTTTCCGCTTCACCGGAGGTCTGCACCTGAGCGATGGTGTCATCCATCAGCTTTTTGAACTGCGGATCATCTTTACGCAACATACAACCGTAGGCTTCCTGAGACTGCGGCTTGCCGACGATTTCCCAGTTGTCTGGTTTCTTCGCTTTCGCACGTTCACCGGCCAGCAGAGCGTCATCCATCATAAAGGCAACAGCACGACCGCTTTCCAGGGTGCGGAAAGAGTCACCGTGATCTTTGGCGCTGATGATGCGCATATTCATTTTTTGCTCTTCATTCAATTTGTTGAGCAAAACTTCAGAGGTAGTGCCGGAAGTGACGACTACGGCTTTGCCTTTCAGGTCGGCAAAATCTTTGATATCGCCGCCCTTTTTGGTCAGCAGGCGCGTACCGACCACGAAAATAGTGTCAGAGAAAGCCGCCTGTTTCTGGCGTTCGACGTTATTGGTGGTAGAACCACATTCAAAATCGAAAGTGCCGTTTTGCAGCAGTGGAATACGGTTTTGTGAGGTGATCGGAATCAGTTTCACCTGCAAGTCCGGTTTGTTGAGTTTCTTTTTCACTGCTTCAACAATGGCGTTGGAGTAATCCTGCGAGTAACCCACCACTTTTTGCTGATTGTCGTAATAAGAGAAAGGTACTGAAGATTCACGGTGACCGACGACAATCACACCGTTTTTGGCGATTTTGTCCAGCGTACTGCCCGCTGCCGGGGCGGCGTCATCTGCCTGTGCCAGTCCTGCGGAAAGCGCCAGGGCGAGGATTGCTGTGGCAGGTTTACGTAATTGCATATCCAACTCCTTTATCTTCTGCGTTAAGAACGCATGGATACCCGTTGTGAGTGTTTGTGTTGTTATCGTCTGCAACTTTATTGTGCAGTGTTGTGCCTGTTAGGTAACATTTAGTTTGGCTAAATGTAAAGATATTGCTGTTTTATTGTTTGTTTTTGCGAGATGCGCCGCACCATTCCGAAGCAAAATTCTTAAAATGCACTCTTTTGGTGCTACCCGTGGATTGCTGTGGTGCAACCGGGTTGTACTGATGCTGGTTCAAGCTTTGCCTTGTATAACAAAGCAATAGATGTGCCAAAGTTGGATAGGGGAATTTTGTTATCCGGATAACGCACTGATGCCGCATCCGGTGAGCGTGCCGAAATACGGGATGTATTCCGGCACGATAAGAAGGGATTATTTACGTCGTTGACGCAGGCTCATCAGCACAGCAGCAAAACCAAACAATGCCGTCAGTACCCACAGCGGCCAGTTGCCGGTACGTGCGTACGGTGTAAGTCCGGTAGTCGGCGTCACGTTAGTGGTCAACACTTCGCGGGTGAACTGCGGGATCATTGCCTGAATCTCACCCTGCGGGCCAATCACCGCCGTAATACCGTTGTTGGTGCTACGCAGCAATGGGCGCGCCAGCTCCAGCGCACGCATTCGCGCCATCTGGAAGTGTTGCCATGGACCAATAGATTTACCAAACCACGCATCGTTGGAGATAGTCAGCAGGTAGTCGGTATCCGGGCGGAAGTTATCGCGCACTTGCTCGCCGAGAATGATCTCATAGCAAATGGCCGCAGTAAGCTCAATACCATTCACCGACAGCGGCGGCTGGATATATGGCCCACGGCTGAACGACGACATCGGCAGATCAAAGAACGGTGCTAACGGACGCAGAATCGACTCCAGCGGGACAAACTCGCCAAACGGCACCAGATGGTTTTTGTTATAGCGATCGGCTGATTCGTAGCTGTACGGTGCACCTTTACCCAGCGTGATGATGGTGTTGTAGGTATCGTAGCGGTTCTGCTTATTGAGACGCGCGTCAACAATTCCGGTTACAAGCGTACTCCCTTTATCGCGCAACTCACCGTCCAGTGCTTTGAGGAACGGTTGCTGATTAATTTCCAGATCGGTTATCGCCGACTCCGGCCAGATAATCAACGATGATTTGCCCATCAGCGGTGCCGTCGCGTTGTAATAAATTTTCAGCGTATTAAGAAGCTGGCTTTCGTCCCACTTCAGCGATTGCGGAATATCGCCCTGAACCATCGAAACCTGAATGGTTTTCTCCGGTTGCGGGGTAAACCACTGGATGTAACGCAGCGGGAAGGGAAGGGCAAACAGCACGACGGCCACTACCAGCGGACGCCAGTTGCGTTTGACCAACGCCAGTGCCAGCAGGCCACTAACCATCATCAGCAGGAAGTTAATGGCTTCCACGCCCATTATCGGTGCCAGCCCTTTTAACGGGCCATCAATCTGGCTATAGCCGAACTGTAACCACGGGAAGCCGGTCAGCACCCAACCGCGCAGAAACTCGGTCACTTGCCAGAGAGCAGGGGCGGCAATCGCCACGCGCAGCCAGGTGGTTTTCGGCCATAGACGCGACAGCACGCCAGCAAACAGTCCGGTATACAGCGACAAATACGCCGCCAGCAGCACCACCAGGAAGATGTTAACCGGGCCAGGCATTCCGCCAAAAGTCGCGATGCTGACATAGACCCAGTTAATACCGCTGCCAAAGAGGCCAAATCCCCAGCAAAAGCCAATAGCGGCAGACTGGAGTGGACGGCGGTTAAAGGTCAGCGCCTGAAGCCCCATCAGCGAAATAATCGCCGCAGGCCAGACGTCGTAAGGAGAGAAGGCCAGCGTTCCGCAGGCACCGAATAATAACGCCAGCAGCAGGCGAATGCGCTGGCGTTCAATTAATGAGGCAAAAGCCATGTAGTTATCTATCCAGTTTCGGTTTTATTCATCCAGCTTCGGCTGGGGTGAGTCATCCGGGATTTTGACATGAACCTGAATAATACGCCGACTATCGGCCATCGCCACTTTGAACTGGTAACCGTCGATGTCGATAGTTTCGCCACGCGCCGGAAGATGCCCAAATGCCTGCATCACCAGACCACCGATAGTGTCAACCTCTTCATCGCTAAAGTGGGTGCCGAACGCTTCGTTGAAGTCTTCAATGGAAGCCAGTGCGCGCACGGTCCAGGTATGACGACTCAGCTGACGGAAGTCGATATCATCTTCTTCGTCATACTCGTCTTCAATCTCACCAACAATCAGTTCCAGGATGTCTTCAATGGTCACCAGACCGGAAACCCCACCGAATTCGTCAATGACGATCGCCATGTGGTAACGCTGAGAGCGAAACTCTTTCAGCATCCGGTCTACGCGCTTACTTTCAGGAACGACAACTGCCTGACGTAACACTTTGTCCATGCTGAAGGCTTCAGCATCGCTGCGCATAAACGGCAGCAAGTCTTTCGCCATCAGAATCCCTTCAATGTGATCTTTGTCTTCGCTAATCACCGGGAAACGTGAGTGGGCGGACTCGATGATGACATCAAGGCATTCGTCCAGCGTCTGGTTGCGTTTCAGGGTAATCATCTGGGAGCGGGGGATCATGATGTCGCGAACGCGTTGGTCTGCGATGTCCATCACCCCTTCGAGCATATCGCGCGTATCTTCGTCGATAAGGTCGTTCTGCCCGGAATCACGGATCAGCGCCAGCAGTTCGTCACGGTTTTTCGGTTCACCGTGGAAAAGTTGGCTGAGTAACAGGGAGAAAAATCCCTTCTTGTTGCTTATCGTGTCACTACTGTGTGAATTGTCGTCGCTCATGGCGTCGTATGGGTTCTCATGTTAGTTAATCAAAACGCCGTCGTTAATCACCAACGGCGGGGACATCTGCCAGTCAAATGCCTGGCAAATTATTCTTTCTCGGCAATGTACGGATCCTCATAGCCCAGAGCAAGCATAATCTCTGTTTCGAGGGCTTCCATTTCTTCTGCTTCGTCATCTTCGATGTGATCGTAACCTAACAAATGCAGACTGCCGTGCACCACCATATGCGCCCAGTGCGCCTCCAGTGGTTTGCCTTGCTCCTGTGCTTCCTTCTCAACCACCTGACGGCAGATAACCAGATCGCCCAGTAGCGACATCTCCATTCCAGGCGGCACTTCAAACGGGAAGGAGAGCACGTTGGTCGGCTTATCCTTACCGCGATAGGTCAGATTCAGACTGTGGCTTTCGGCGGTATCGACCACGCGAATCGTCACTTCCGATTCTTCCTGAAACTGCGGGATCACCGCATTCAGCCATGTCTGAAACTGGCTCTCTTCCGGTAACCCGGAATTATCTTCACATGCCAGTTGTAAATCGAGGATCACCTGACTCATTTTTGTTCCTGTTCTTCGCGCTTGCGTTCTGCTGCCAGCGCCGCTTTACGTTTTTGTTCTGCTTCTTCCCAGGCTTCATAAGCGTTAACGATACGCGCCACCACCGGGTGACGAACCACGTCTTCGCTGTGGAAGAAGTTAAAGCTGATCTCTTCGACGTCAGCCAGCACTTCGATGGCGTGACGCAAGCCTGACTTGGTATTACGCGGCAGGTCGATCTGTGTGACATCGCCGGTGATAACCGCTTTTGAGTTAAAACCGATACGGGTCAGGAACATCTTCATCTGTTCGATGGTGGTGTTCTGGCTCTCATCGAGAATGATAAACGCGTCGTTCAGCGTACGACCACGCATATAGGCCAGCGGCGCGACTTCAATAACGTTGCGCTCAATCAGTTTCTCGACTTTCTCAAAGCCCAGCATTTCAAACAGCGCGTCGTACAGTGGGCGCAGATACGGGTCTACTTTCTGGCTTAAATCGCCAGGCAGGAAGCCCAGTTTCTCACCGGCTTCGACCGCCGGACGAGTCAGCAGAATACGGCGAATTTCCTGACGCTCCAGGGCATCAACTGCCGCAGCCACTGCCAGGTAGGTTTTACCCGTACCCGCCGGGCCAACGCCGAAGGTGATGTCATGGTCGAGAATATTGGCGATGTACTGCGCCTGGTTTGGCGTGCGCGGCTTGATTACGCCGCGTTTGGTTTTGATATTGACCGCTTTGCCGTACTCCGGCACGCTCTCCGCGCTTTGCTCCAGTACCCGCGCTTCTTTAATCGCAAGGTGGATCTGTTCCGGTTCGATATCCTGAATCTGACCGCGCATCGGGGCGGTATCGACATACAGGTTACGCAGAATGTCTGCCGCAGCGGTGACGCAAATCGGACGGCCGGTCAGTTTAAAGTGGTTATCGCGGCGATTGATCTCGATGCCGAGACGGCGTTCGAGCTGCTTGATGTTGTCATCAAACGGGCCGCACAGGCTCAACAGACGCGCGTTGTCTGCTGGCTCCAGGGTGATTTCGCGAGTGTCTATGTTCAAACCGTTCCTCTTATCTGTATGCCGCCGGAAGCTGAACATTCACCGGCCTATAAGGAAATTATTCACGCCACAGGAAAAAGGCGCAAGCATTGCGATAAAGATGGGGATAAAGAGAGAAAAAACAAGGCCCACCGGAACGGCGGGCCTGAGAATTACGGCTGATAATAACCCACGCCAAGGTCGTTTTCTTTGCGGGTACGGGCAATCACCGATTCCGGTGTTTCTGCCACGCGCAGACCCATTTCATCTTCAGTACGCACCACTTTACCGCGCAGAGAGTTCGGGTAGACGTCGGTAATTTCTACATCGACGAATTTACCGATCATATCCGGTGTACCTTCGAAGTTAACCACGCGGTTATTTTCAGTGCGACCGGAAAGCTCCATGATGCTCTTACGCGATGTACCTTCTACCAGAATACGCTGGGTGGTGCCGAGCATTCGGCGGCTCCATGCCATCGCTTGCTGATTAATGCGTTCTTGCAGAATATACAGACGCTGCTTCTTCTCTTCTTCCGGAACATCATCAACCATATCGGCGGCTGGTGTACCTGGACGAGCGGAGAAGATAAAGCTGTAGCTCATGTCGAAATTGACGTCGGCAATCAGCTTCATCGTTTTCTCGAAGTCTTCGGTGGTTTCGCCAGGGAAGCCAACGATGAAGTCAGAACTGATCTGAATATCCGGACGCGCCGCACGCAGCTTACGGATGATCGCTTTGTACTCCAGCGCTGTATGGGTACGTCCCATCAGGTTCAGAATGCGATCGGAACCGCTCTGTACCGGCAGATGCAGGAAGCTCACCAGCTCCGGCGTGTCGCGGTACACTTCGATGATATCGTCGGTGAATTCGATCGGATGGCTGGTGGTAAAGCGAATACGATCGATCCCGTCGATCGCAGCAACCAGACGCAGCAGATCGGCAAACGATCCGGTGGTGCCGTCGTAGTTTTCACCACGCCAGGCGTTCACGTTCTGACCGAGCAGGTTGACTTCACGCACGCCCTGAGCCGCAAGCTGGGCGATCTCAAACAGAATATCGTCGGACGGACGGCTTACCTCTTCACCACGGGTGTAAGGCACTACGCAGTAGGTGCAATATTTATTGCAGCCTTCCATGATGGAGACAAACGCGGTCGGCCCTTCGGCACGCGGTTCCGGCAGACGGTCAAACTTCTCGATTTCCGGGAAGCTGATATCTACAACCGGGCTGCGGTCGCCGCGCACGGAGTTGATCATCTCCGGCAGACGGTGCAGCGTTTGCGGCCCAAAAATAATATCGACATAGTGGGCGCGCTGGCGAATGTGCTCGCCTTCTTGCGATGCCACGCAGCCGCCGACGCCGATAATCAGGTCTGGATTCTTCTCTTTTAACAGTTTCCAGCGACCCAACTGATGGAAGACTTTTTCCTGAGCCTTCTCGCGGATTGAGCAGGTGTTCAGCAGCAGCACATCCGCTTCTTCCGCCACGTCGGTCAGTTGATAGCCGTGGGTGGCATCCAGCAGATCGGCCATCTTCGATGAATCGTACTCGTTCATCTGACAGCCCCAGGTTTTAATATGGAGTTTTTTGGTCATCGACTTGCTCTTGCGAAATAGTAGCCAGGAATGCAGGGCGCATAGTGTAATGCTTTGCTGCCGTTGTGACCAGTATGAGCGTTATCAGCCCTTGGGGGTAAAAATCCTGTAAACTTAAAGCATATTGCTAACAGGATGATTGACCATGACAAATCAACCAACGGAAATTGCCATTGTCGGCGGAGGAATGGTCGGCGGCGCACTGGCGCTGGGACTGGCTCAGCACGGATTTTCGGTAATGGTTATCGAACATGCCCAACCTGCACCGTTTGTCGCTGACAGCCAGCCGGACGTGCGGATCTCGGCGATTAGTGCGGCTTCGGTATCATTGCTTAAAGGGTTAGGGGTCTGGGATGCAGTACAGGCTATGCGTTGCCATCCTTACCGCAGACTGGAAACGTGGGAGTGGGAAACGGCGCATGTGGTGTTTGACGCCGCTGAACTTAAGCTACCGTTGCTTGGCTACATGGTGGAAAACACTGTCCTGCAACAGGCGCTGTGGCAGGCGCTGGAAGCGCATCCGAAAGTAACGTTACGTGTGCCAACCTCGCTGATTGCGCTGCATCGCCATGATGATCTTCAGGAGCTGGAACTGAAGGGCGGTGAAACGATCCGCGCGAAGCTGGTGATTGGTGCCGACGGCGCAAATTCGCAGGTGCGGCAGATGGCGGGAATTGGCGTTCATGCCTGGCAGTATGCACAGTCGTGTATGTTAATTAGCGTACAGTGTGAGAACGATCCCGGCGACAGAACTTGGCAGCAATTTACCCCGGATGGACCTCGTGCGTTTCTGCCGTTGTTTGATAACTGGGCATCGCTGGTGTGGTATGACTCTCCGGCACGCATTCGCCAGTTGCAGAATATGAATATGGCGCAGTTACAGGCGGAAATCGCGAAGCATTTCCCGTCGCGTCTTGGGTATGTAACACCGCTTGCCGCTGGCGCTTTTCCGCTGACGCGCCGCCATGCGTTGCAGTATGTGCAGCCGGGGCTTGCGCTGGTGGGCGATGCCGCGCATACCATCCATCCGCTGGCGGGGCAGGGGGTGAATCTTGGTTATCGTGATGTCGATGCCCTGATTGACGTTCTGGTCAACGCTCGCAGCCATGGCGAAGCGTGGGCCAGTTATCCGATCCTCAAGCGTTACCAGATGCGGCGCATGGCGGATAACTTCATTATGCAGAGCGGTATGGATCTGTTCTATGCCGGATTCAGCAATAATCTGCCACCACTGCGTTTTGTGCGTAATCTTGGTTTGATGGCGGCGGAGCGTGCTGGCATGTTGAAACGTCAGGCGCTGAAATATGCGTTAGGGTTGTAGCCTTACAACATTGCCGGATGCATGCCAACCGTAGGTCGGATAAGACGCGTCAGCGTCGCATCCGACTTTGAAGGATAAGACGTGTCAACATCTCATTCGACATTGAATATACGCAGAAAAGCAAAAAGCTCGCCGAAGCGAGCTTTTTTAATGTGGCTGGGGTACGAGGATTCGAACCTCGGAATGCCGGAATCAGAATCCGGTGCCTTACCGCTTGGCGATACCCCAACTGGGTGCACTTACAAGGTAAGCGTCTTGAATAAATTGGCTGGGGTACGAGGATTCGAACCTCGGAATGCCGGAATCAGAATCCGGTGCCTTACCGCTTGGCGATACCCCAACAAATTGGTTTGTGAATTTGCCGAACGCATTCGACACATTCAGAATTTGGTGGCTACGACGGGATTCGAACCTGTGACCCCATCATTATGAGTGATGTGCTCTAACCAACTGAGCTACGTAGCCAGATTGTTTCTTCGATGGCTGGGGTACCTGGATTCGAACCAGGGAATGCCGGTATCAAAAACCGGTGCCTTACCGCTTGGCGATACCCCAATAACCGGGCGGTGAACCGCTTACTCGAAGAAGATGGCTGGGGTACCTGGATTCGAACCAGGGAATGCCGGTATCAAAAACCGGTGCCTTACCGCTTGGCGATACCCCATCCGTACAACGCTTTCTGGTGAATGGTGCGGGAGGCGAGACTTGAACTCGCACACCTTGCGGCGCCAGAACCTAAATCTGGTGCGTCTACCAATTTCGCCACTCCCGCAAAAAAAAGATGGTGGCTACGACGGGATTCGAACCTGTGACCCCATCATTATGAGTGATGTGCTCTAACCAACTGAGCTACGTAGCCATCTTTTTTTTCGCGATACCTTATCGGCGTTGCGGGGCGCATTATGCGTATAGAGCCTTGCAGCGTCAACCTCTTTTTCAAGGAAAATTGCTCGAAAGTGACTGTTTGGTTAGGTTGCGAACAGCGTGGCGCTATATTCGTCAATTATTGTTTACTTTGTGTTTTTTCCCCACCCTACAGCCATTCTTTTGTCATACAGGATGAAATTCGGAATTCAACAATAGTGGTGGGAAATTAATCTATGAAGTACTGGCCTACAGTGATGAATTGTCAAACAGTGATGTGGCAAACCCGGAACATTTCCTTACTGCATATCAGAATCAACAAGCACCTCAATAACTGAAACAGCCCCGGATTTTACCGGGGCTGTTTCGCATTTCTTACTTATACGCCGACTGGTGAACACCAACCGCACGACCAGATGGATCGTCCATTTTTTTGAACGCTTCATCCCATTCGATCGCTTTAGCGGAAGAACACGCGACGGAAGGACCGCCCGGCACGCACTCAGCGGCGCTCGGAAGCGGGAACAGTTCTTCAAAGATCTCCCGATACAAGTACGCTTCTTTAGAGGTTGGCGTGTTGTATGGGAAGCGGAAGCGGGCGGTTTCCAGTTGTTGATCGGTAACCTGCTGTGCCGCCACTTCTTTCAGGGTGTCGATCCAACTGTAACCGACGCCATCGGAGAACTGCTCTTTCTGCCGCCAGGCCACACTTGCGGGCAAGTACGACTCAAAACATTCACGCAGGATGTGTTTTTCCATTTTGCCGTTACCGCACATTTTATCCTGCGGGTTAATGCGCATCGCCACATCAAGGAATTTTTTGTCGAGGAACGGAACGCGTGCTTCCACGCCCCAGGCTGACATCGCTTTGTTGGCACGCGCGCAGTCATACATATGCAGGGCCAGCAGTTTACGCACCGTCTCTTCATGCAGTTCTTTAGCGTTCGGCGCTTTGTGGAAGTAAAGATAACCGCCAAACACTTCATCAGAACCTTCACCGGACAGCACCATTTTAATGCCCATCGCCTTGATCTTACGCGACATTAAATACATCGGTGTTGAAGCGCGAATAGTGGTCACATCATAGGTTTCGATGTGGTAAATCACGTCGCGGATGGCGTCCAGACCTTCCTGTACAGTGAAGTGAATTTCGTGATGCACAGTGCCCAGATGGTTTGCCACTTCCTGGGCTGCTTTCAGATCCGGTGAACCCGGCAGACCTACAGCAAAGGAGTGTAACTGCGGCCACCAGGCTTCAGAACGTTCCTGATCTTCCACGCGACGGGCGGCGTATTTCTTGGTGATCGCGGAAATGATTGAGGAATCCAGGCCACCAGATAGCAGCACACCGTAAGGAACGTCAGACATCAGATGGCTTTTAACGGAATCTTCCAGTGCCTGACGCAGCTCGTTTTTGTCGGTTACGTTATCTTTCACTGCATCGTAGTCGAACCAGTCGCGGTGATAATAAGAACGGATTTCGCCGTCCTGACTCCACAAATAGCTCCCCGCCGGGAACTCTTTAATCGTGCGGCATACCGGCACCAGGGCTTTCATTTCTGAGGCCACATACAGCTGACCATGTTCGTCATAGCCCATATACAGTGGGATGATCCCCAGATGGTCGCGGCCAATCAGGTATGCATCTTTTTCGCTGTCGTACAGGGCAAAAGCAAACATGCCCTGCAAGTCGTCGAGAAATTCCGGCCCTTTTTCTTGATACAGCGCGAGGATCACTTCACAGTCAGACCCGGTCTGGAACTGGTAACGATCGCCATATTCAGCGCGCAATGCCTGGTGGTTGTAGATTTCACCGTTTACTGCCAGCACGTGGGTTTTTTGTTGGTTGTAGAGAGGTTGCGCCCCCGCGTTAACGTCAACAATGGACAGACGTTCGTGGGCGAGAATGGCGTTATCGCTGGCATAAATACCGGACCAGTCCGGGCCACGATGACGCATCAGGCGTGACAGCTCGAGTGCTTTCTTGCGCAGCTCAACTGCGTCTGTTTTGATATCGAATACGCCAAAAATTGAACACATAACCTTCTCCGTTAACCTGGTATTTGTTGCTTGTTGTGTTTGCTTGTTTAAAAAAATGCCGCAAAGCAGCACCGTGCGCAAGCTATTTGGCAGTGGAAAAATAAAAAACGTAATAGTGATTGCTGATTTGTGAAAAAGGGGAGGGTGTGGTGACGTATTTATTGATGGATCGATAATTTTTGGCTGGTTTTATTGAATAGGATGATTTTAATGATGGCTAAAAATAAGAAACCACGCCCTGAGGCGTGGTTGCTATTCAGATAACGTCGATTTCAGCGACCGACGGGTAAATCCAGCTTGGGCGGAACGGCATACTGTCGATATCGTCGAGCGATGAAACACCAGAAAGCACCAGAATCGTCTCCAGACCCGCCTGGAAGCCCGCCAGAATATCGGTACGCAGGTTATCGCCGACAATCACCGTTTCTTCCGAATGCGCCTGCATTTTGTTTAATGCTGCGCGGATGATCCACGGACTCGGCTTACCAACATAGAACGGTTTACGTCCGGAGATTTTTTCGATCCCCGCGCATAGCGCGCCACAGGCCGGATAAAAACCGCGCCCGTGGGTGTCCGGGTTGGTGGCGATAAAGCGTGCACCGTTAGCGACGAAATAGGCTGCTTTATGCATCATGTCCCAGTTGTAGGAACGCGTTTCGCCAACAATCACAAAATCAGGGTTCACATCGGTAATAGTGAAACCGGCTTTGTACAGTTCATGAATCAGTGCGCCTTCGCCCACCACATATGCTTTCTTGCCTTCCTGGCGACGCAGGAAATCGGCGGTTGCCATCGCGGAGGTATAAAACACGCTGTCCGGCACATCGACACCCGCAGTGGCAAAGCGGTTCGCCAGATCTTGCCCGGTCTGCGAAGGATAGTTGGTCAGCAACACCAGCGGCAGGCCTTTATCCATAATCCCGTGCAAAAATTCCGCTGCACCCGGTACGGCGACGTTATCGTGCATCAGCACGCCGTCGATATCGCAAATTACATTTTTAATGGTCATGGACTACCCAGAATATTGACAACAATAAGCGCCACTATAAAAGCACATTAATTTTCCAGCAAATGCTGGAGCAAAATACCGTTGAGCATGGCGCGTTTTACCAGCGCAAAAGCGCCGATTGCCGAGCGGTGATCCAGCTCAGAACGTACTACCGGCAGATTAGTGCGAAACGCCTTCAGCGCCTGGGTATTAATGCAGCTTTCAATAGCAGGGAGCAGCACTTTATCGGCTTCGGTGATTTCACCGGCAATAACAATTTTTTGCGGATTAAATAAGTTGATCGCAATGGCGATGGTTTTGCCCAGATGACGACCCACATACTCAATCACTTCCGACGCCAGGCTATCGCCTTTGTTCGCAGCTTTGCAGATAGTTTTTATGGTGCAGTCGTCCAGCGGCACGCGGCTCTGGTAGCCCTGCTTTAACAGATTCAACACCCGTTGTTCAATAGCAGCGTTGGCAGCAATAGTTTCCAGGCAGCCAAAGTTGCCGCAGTGGCAGCGTTCACCCAGCGGTTCGACCTGAATATGGCCAATTTCACCGACGTTGCCGTTGCGGCCAATAAAAATGCGCCCGTTAGAGATAATCCCGGCCCCGGTCCCGCGATGGACACGCACCAGAATGGAGTCTTCGCAATCCTGACTTGCACCGAAGTAGTGCTCTGCCAGTGCCAGACTACGGATATCGTGACCGACGAAACAGGTCACTTTAAAACGTTCTTCCAGAGCTTCTACCAGCCCCCAGTTTTCTACCTGAATATGCGGCATGTAATGAATTTTGCCGCTGTCCGGGTCAACAAGTCCTGGCAGGATCACGGAAATGGCGATCAGCTCGCGCAGTTTGC
Source organism: Escherichia sp. WS1450 (assembly GCF_046487395.1). NCBI lineage: Bacteria > Pseudomonadati > Pseudomonadota > Gammaproteobacteria > Enterobacterales > Enterobacteriaceae > Escherichia > Escherichia sp. WS1450. The sequence goes on along the minus strand of NZ_JBJQJO010000008.1, from coordinate 102,141 downwards.
GCTGGTAGCTATCAATAAACTGAGCAATGGCGTTAAGCAGGGCATGTTCCAGCGTCTGCTGGGTACGTTCCGGCAGCGGGTAATGTTCTTCTGCCAGCACTTTGCTACTAAGATCAAACAGAGTGATGGTGGCGTCGTGACGACCAAGCCGTACGCCGATTGCGTGGAAATTGCGGGTTTCGGTGACGATAGAGATAGCGCGGCGGCCCCCGGTGGAGGCCTGCTGATCAACTTCTTTAATCAGCCCGCGTTCGATAAGCTGACGCGTAATTTTTGTTACGCTGGCGGGGGCAAGCTGGCTTTGCTCGGCAATCTGAATCCGCGAGATTGGCCCGTACTGGTCAATCAGGCGATAAACCGCCGCGCTGTTAAGCTGTTTTACGAGATCAACATTACCTATCTGAGCTTGTCCGCCTGGTGTCATACTTTCTCTTATTGAGTTACGACCTCGTTACCGTTAACGATGGTCCTGGTGATTTTAAAATCAGGTGTGAATGCAGTCAGGTTGGCTACTTTACCTGCGGCGAGTGTGCCGAGACGTTTCTCAACGCCAATCGCACGCGCCGGATAGAGCGTCGCCATACGTAGCACTTCATCCAGTGCGATACCGCAATGTTCGACCAGATTACGCACGCCTTCAATCATGGTTAAGGATGAACCGCTTAACGTACCGTTCTCATCCACACAAAGTCCATTACGGTAGTATATTGTTTTACCCGCAAAAATGAACTGTTCAATGTTGGCACCTGCTGGCGCGGTGGCGTCAGTAACCAGACACAGTTTGTCGCCTTTCAGACGTTTAGCGTTGCGAATGTTGGCGTAATCAACATGCAGGCCATCAGCGATAATACCGCAATAAATGTCAGCTTCGTCGAGGATCGCGCCCGCCAGGCCCGGCTCACGACCGGTAATATACGGCATTGCGTTGTACAGATGGGTGGCAAAGGTAATCCCCGCGCGGAAACCGGCTTTCGCTTCTTTCAACGTCGCGTTGGAGTGACCGGCAGAAACCACAATCCCGGCATTTGCCAGTTTGCTGATGACTTCTGCAGGAACCATTTCCGGTGCCAGGGTCACTTTGGTAATGACATCGGCATTTTCGCACAGGAAATCGACCAGCGCGGCATCAGGCTTACGCACAAAATTCGGATTATGGGTGCCTTTTTTTACCAGATTCAGCCACGGGCCTTCCAGATGCAGACCTAACGCCTGATTCGGATGTTTTGCCAGGTACTCGCGCATAACGCGCACGCCCTGTTTCATCAGCTCGTCGCTGGTGGTGATAAGCGTCGGCAAATAGTTAGTACAGCCTGATTTCTCATTGGCTTTCTGCATGATTTCCAGCGTTTCTACGCTGACTGCTTCAGCAGTATCGTTAAACTGCACGCCGCCGCAGCCGTTTAACTGCACATCGATAAAACCGGGGGAGAGAATGGCCCCGTTCAGTGAACGTTGTTCGATCTCTGGCGGCAGTTCCGCTACCGGACAGACGCTTTTAATCAGGCCATCAGCGATAACAACCGCGTGGTCATCAAGAAATTCGTGGCCGGTAAAGATCCGGCCCTGGGTTAATGCATACATTCTGACCCCCGATTTTAAAAAATATTGCCCTGAGCAAGGTGTCAGGGCAGGGATAACAATTACAGACCTTTGATATTTTCTGCTTCTAATTCATTGAAATATCTTAAAGTCTTAACTTTCAGCTCCATGGTGGAAGGTTCATCGCACACCATGATCGCTTTTGGATGCAGTTGCAGACAGCTGATGGTCCACATGTGGTTTACGCAACCTTCAACGGCGGCCTGCAGTGCCAGTGCTTTCTGGCTACCCAGCACCAGAATCATCACTTCTTCGGCATCCAGCAATGTACCAACACCGACAGTCAGGGCATATTTTGGCACCTGATTGACATCGTTATCAAAGAAACGAGAGTTCGCGACGCGAGTGTCATGAGTCAGTGTTTTGATACGAGTACGAGAAGCCAGAGAAGACGCCGGTTCGTTAAATGCAATATGGCCGTCGTTACCTACACCGCCCATAAACAGATGAATTTTTCCGTAAGAACGGATTTTTTCTTCATACTGGCGGCACTCGGCGTCGATATCCGGGGCGTTGCCGTTGAGAAGGTTGATGTTTTCTGCTGGAATATCAACGTGATCGAAGAAATTACGGTGCATAAAGCTGTAGTAGCTTTCCGGATGCTCTTTCGGCAGACCGACATATTCGTCCATGTTGAAGGTGACAACGTGCTTAAAGCTGACCTGGCCTGCTTTATGCATTTCGACTAACGCTTTATAGGTGGTCATCGGCGTGCCGCCAGTCGGCAGGCCCAGAACAAACGGACGATCGGCAGTCGGTTTGAACGCATTGATACGATTGACGATATGGCGAGCAGCCCATTTGCCGACCTGTTCAGCGGTAGTCAGGGGGATCAGTCTCATTATTCACCTCAATAAGTAAAATGTAAGCCGTTGGCGGATTAGGCATCTTTAAGCGTAACCTGGATTTGCGCAGACAGGCGTCAATCCGACCTGATTTTTTGAATGATAAAATAAGTTTTCTGGTTTAGCCAGTAAAAGGGAGTGATGATAACGATATTTGGTGACAAAACTCACAAAAGACACGCGTTTAATTTGCGATACGAATTAAATTTTCACACACTCTGTAGCAGATGATCTAACAATCTGATTACAGAACATCGGCAGTACAATTTGCAGCAAAATAAAAATACGGCTTTAAACGAGCCAAATAGGGTTCTCGTAGGGGGAATAAGATGAATATTTTAGGTTTTTTCCAGCGACTCGGTAGGGCGTTACAGCTCCCTATCGCGGTGCTGCCGGTGGCGGCGCTGTTGCTGCGATTCGGTCAGCCAGATTTACTTAACGTTGCGTTTATTGCCCAGGCGGGCGGTGCGATTTTTGATAACCTCGCATTAATCTTCGCCATCGGCGTGGCATCCAGCTGGTCGAAAGACAGCGCAGGTGCGGCGGCACTGGCGGGTGCGGTAGGTTACTTTGTGTTAACCAAAGCGATGGTGACCATCAACCCGGAAATTAACATGGGTGTACTGGCGGGTATCATTACCGGTCTGGTCGGTGGTGCAGCCTATAACCGTTGGTCCGATATTAAACTGCCGGACTTCCTGAGCTTCTTCGGCGGCAAACGCTTTGTGCCGATCGCCACCGGCTTCTTCTGCCTGGTGCTGGCGGCCATTTTTGGTTACGTCTGGCCGCCGGTACAGCACGCTATCCATGCAGGCGGCGAGTGGATCGTTTCTGCGGGCGCGCTGGGTTCCGGTATCTTTGGTTTCATCAACCGTCTGCTGATCCCAACCGGTCTGCATCAGGTACTGAACACCATCGCCTGGTTCCAGATTGGTGAATTCACCAACGCGGCGGGTACGGTTTTCCACGGTGACATCAACCGCTTCTATGCCGGTGACGGCACCGCGGGGATGTTCATGTCCGGCTTCTTCCCGATCATGATGTTCGGTCTGCCGGGTGCGGCGCTGGCGATGTACTTTGCAGCACCGAAAGAGCGTCGTCCGATGGTTGGCGGTATGCTGCTTTCTGTTGCTGTTACTGCGTTCCTGACCGGTGTGACTGAGCCGCTGGAATTCCTGTTCATGTTCCTTGCGCCGCTGCTGTACCTCCTGCACGCACTGCTGACCGGTATCAGCCTGTTTGTGGCAACGCTGCTGGGTATCCACGCGGGCTTCTCCTTCTCTGCGGGGGCTATCGACTACGCGTTGATGTATAACCTGCCGGCCGCCAGCCAGAACGTCTGGATGCTGCTGGTGATGGGTGTTGTCTTCTTCGCTATCTACTTCGTGGTGTTCAGTTTGGTTATCCGCATGTTCAACCTGAAAACGCCGGGTCGTGAAGATAAAGAAGATGAGATCGTTACTGAAGAAGCCAACAGCAACACTGAAGAAGGCCTCAATCAACTGGCGACCAACTATATTGCTGCGGTTGGCGGCACTGACAACCTGAAAGCAATTGACGCCTGTATTACTCGTCTGCGCCTGACCGTGGTTGACTCGGCTCGCGTCAACGATGCGATGTGTAAACGGCTGGGTGCTTCTGGGGTAGTGAAACTGAACAAACAGACTATTCAGGTGATTGTTGGCGCGAAAGCGGAATCCATTGGCGATGCAATGAAGAAAGTTGTTGCCCGTGGTCCGGTAGCCGCTGCGTCAGCTGAAACTGCGCCTGCAACTGCCGCGCCTGTAGCAAAACCGCAGGCTATACCAAACGCGGTGTCTGTCGCGGAGCTGGTATCGCCGATTACCGGTGATGTTGTGGCACTGGATCAGGTTCCTGACGAAGCATTCGCCAGCAAAGCGGTGGGTGACGGTGTGGCGGTGAAACCGACAGATAAAATCGTCGTATCACCAGCCGCAGGGACAATCGTGAAAATCTTCAACACCAACCACGCGTTCTGCCTGGAAACCGAAAAAGGCGCGGAGATCGTCGTCCATATGGGTATCGACACCGTAGCGCTGGAAGGTAAAGGCTTTAAACGTCTGGTGGAAGAGGGCGCGCAAGTAAGCGCAGGGCAACCGATTCTGGAAATGGATCTGGATTATCTGAACGAAAACGCCCGCTCGATGATTAGCCCGGTGGTTTGCAGCAATATCGACGATTTCAGCGGCTTGATCATTAAAGCTCAGGGCCATGTCGTGGCGGGTCAAACACCGCTGTATGAAATCAAAAAGTAATCTGCTTTATACCTGATGCGACACGGCAGCGTCGCATCCAACAATGACAAGCGGTGGAGATCTTCTCTGCCGCTTTTTTTTTCATCAATCATCCCCATAATCTCAGTGAGATTTTCGATTTTCACTAACTAACAGTTGTCAGCCTGTCCCGCTTATAAGATCATACGCCGTTATACGTTGTTTACGCTTTGAGGAATCCACGATGAGTGAGGCAGAAGCCCGCCCGACTAACTTTATTCGTCAGATCATCGATGAAGATCTGGCCAGTGGTAAGCACACCACAGTACACACCCGTTTCCCGCCGGAGCCGAATGGCTATCTGCATATTGGCCATGCGAAATCTATCTGCCTGAACTTCGGGATCGCCCAGGACTATAAAGGCCAGTGCAACCTGCGTTTCGACGACACTAACCCGGTAAAAGAAGATATCGAGTATGTTGAGTCGATCAAAAACGACGTAGAGTGGTTAGGTTTTCACTGGTCTGGTAACGTCCGTTACTCCTCCGATTATTTTGATCAGCTCCACGCCTATGCGATCGAACTGATCAATAAAGGCCTGGCGTACGTTGATGAACTGACACCGGAACAGATCCGCGAATACCGCGGCACCCTGACGCAGCCGGGTAAAAACAGCCCGTACCGCGACCGCAGCGTTGAAGAGAACCTGGCGCTGTTCGAAAAAATGCGTACCGGTGGTTTTGAAGAAGGTAAAGCCTGCCTGCGTGCGAAAATCGACATGGCGTCGCCATTTATCGTAATGCGCGATCCGGTGCTGTACCGCATTAAATTTGCTGAACACCACCAGACTGGCAACAAGTGGTGCATCTACCCGATGTACGACTTCACCCATTGCATCAGCGATGCGCTGGAAGGTATTACGCACTCTCTGTGTACGCTTGAGTTCCAGGACAACCGTCGCCTGTACGACTGGGTGCTGGACAACATCACCATTCCTGTTCACCCGCGCCAGTACGAATTCTCGCGCCTGAATCTGGAATACACTGTGATGTCCAAGCGTAAGCTGAACCTGCTGGTGACCGACAAGCACGTTGAAGGCTGGGATGACCCGCGTATGCCGACCATTTCCGGTCTGCGTCGTCGTGGTTACACTGCGGCTTCTATTCGTGAGTTCTGCAAACGCATCGGCGTGACCAAGCAGGACAACACCATTGAAATGGCGTCGCTGGAATCCTGCATCCGTGAAGATCTCAACGAAAACGCCCCGCGCGCAATGGCGGTTATCGATCCGGTGAAACTGGTTATCGAAAACTACCAGGGCGAAGGCGAAATGGTTACCATGCCGAACCATCCGAACAAACCGGAAATGGGGAGCCGTCAGGTGCCGTTTAGCGGTGAGATTTGGATCGACCGCGCCGATTTCCGCGAAGAAGCTAACAAGCAGTACAAGCGTCTGGTGCTGGGTAAAGAAGTGCGTCTGCGTAATGCTTACGTCATTAAGGCAGAACGCGTGGAGAAAGATGCCGAAGGCAATATCACCACCATCTTCTGTACTTATGACGCCGACACCTTAAGCAAAGATCCGGCAGATGGTCGTAAAGTGAAAGGTGTTATCCACTGGGTGAGCGCGGCACATGCGCTGCCGGTTGAAATCCGCCTGTACGATCGTCTGTTCAGCGTGCCGAACCCAGGTGCTGCGGATGATTTCCTGTCGGTGATTAACCCGGAATCGCTGGTGATCAAACAGGGCTTTGCTGAACCGTCTCTGAAAGACGCGGTAGCGGGTAAAGCATTCCAGTTTGAGCGTGAAGGTTATTTCTGCCTCGACAGCCGCCATTCTACGGCGGAAAAACCGGTATTTAACCGCACCGTTGGGCTGCGTGATACCTGGGCGAAAGTAGGCGAGTAATTTTAAGTTCTACCAGGCCGGGTGAGGCGTTTACGCCGCATCCGGCATGAAACATGCAAACAATTCAAAATGCCGCGCTCTGCGGCGTTTTTTTCTGCTTTTCTTCGCGAATTAATTCCGCTTCGCAATTTATCCATAAAATAAATTTAAAATCATAAAACATAATTAAATAAAATGTAACCGCTTTCATCTTGCTGGAATTTCACGTTTTTATTCTTCTGCAAGCCTTTCAACTGCAAACTTAAGCCTTGTAACAAAAATCATCAAAATATGTGCGGTTGCTCATGTTCTTACATTCTGGTTACAGAAAGAGATTGATAATTCGCGTCGCGAAAAATAGTCTGTTCCTGTAGTCAGCGAGACTTTTCTCAACGCTACTTTTTTAATTTTTATTTTTTTCGCTGTTCACCTTTGGTGCAGCAATTTATACGTCAAAGAGGATTAACCCATGCGTACGTTTAGTGGCAAACGTAGTACGCTGGCGCTGGCTATCGCCGGTGTTACAGCAATGTCGGGCTTTATGGCAATGCCGGAGGCTCGCGCCGAAGGATTCATCGACGATTCAACCTTAACCGGCGGTATCTATTACTGGCAGCGTGAACGCGACCGTAAAGATGTTACCGACGGCGACAAATACAAAACCAACCTTTCTCACTCCACCTGGAACGCCAACCTCGATTTTCAGTCCGGTTATGCTGCTGATATGTTCGGCCTTGATATTGCTGCGTTTACGGCGATTGAAATGGCGGAAAACGGTGACAGCTCTCACCCGAACGAAATCGCGTTTTCAAAAAGCAATAAAGCCTATGACGAAGACTGGTCCGGCGACAAAAGCGGTATAAGCCTGTATAAAGCAGCGGCCAAATTTAAATACGGTCCGGTGTGGGCGAGGGCAGGTTATATTCAGCCAACTGGTCAAACGCTGTTAGCGCCGCACTGGAGCTTTATGCCGGGTACTTATCAGGGTGCGGAAGCCGGGGCGAATTTTGATTACGGCGATGCGGGTGCGTTGAGTTTCTCCTACATGTGGACCAACGAATACAAAGCACCGTGGCATCTGGAAATGGATGAGTTTTATCAGAACGATAAAACCACCAAAGTTGATTATCTGCACTCCATCGGTGCGAAATACGACTTCAAAAATAACTTCGTACTGGAAGCAGCATTTGGTCAGGCGGAAGGGTATATCGATCAATACTTTGCCAAAGCCAGCTACAAATTTGATATCGCCGGTAGCCCGTTAACCACCAGCTACCAGTTCTACGGTACGCGCGATAAAGTTGACGATCGCAGCGTCAACGACCTTTACGACGGCACTGCCTGGCTGCAAGCGTTGACCTTTGGTTACCGGGCGGCTGATGTAGTGGATTTGCGTCTGGAAGGCACCTGGGTTAAAGCCGACGGTCAGCAGGGATACTTCCTGCAACGTATGACTCCAACCTACGCTTCCTCCAACGGTCGCCTGGATATCTGGTGGGATAACCGTTCTGACTTCAACGCCAACGGCGAAAAAGCGGTCTTCTTCGGTGCGATGTATGACCTGAAAAACTGGAATCTTCCAGGCTTCGCCATCGGCGCTTCCTACGTTTACGCATGGGATGCTAAACCCGCTACCTGGCAGAGCAATCCGGATGCGTACTACGACAAAAACCGGACTATTGAAGAGTCTGCCTACAGCCTGGATGCGGTCTACACCATTCAGGACGGTCGCGCCAAAGGCACGATGTTCAAACTGCACTTCACCGAATACGACAACCACTCCGACATCCCAAGCTGGGGCGGTGGTTACGGCAACATTTTCCAGGATGAGCGTGACGTGAAATTTATGGTAATCGCACCATTCACCATCTTCTGATGCCCGACGCGGCAGGTTTTGTGCCTGCCGCACGTTTGAGGAATTTGCTATGAAAAAACTGATTCTCATCGCCATAATGGCATCGGGGCTGGTAGCTTGTGCGCAATCAACCGCGCCACAGGAAGACAGTCGTCTGAAAGAGGCATACAGCGCCTGTATTAACACCGCGCAAGGTTCGCCGGAAAAAATTGAAGCCTGCCAGAGCGTGTTAAACGTGCTGAAGAAAGAGAAACAACATCAGCATTTTGCCGACCAGGAAAGTGTACGCGTACTGGATTATCAGCAGTGTCTGCGCGCAACGCAAACCGGTAATGACCAGGCGGTAAAAGCCGATTGTGATAAGGTCTGGCAGGAAATTCGCAGTAATAACAAATAAGTGAGAGCTGTAACTCTCGCTTTTCTTATTTCCCGTGTATAAAAAAGCCAACCCGCAGGTTGGCTTTTCTCGTTCCGGCTGGCTTATTTGCCTTCGTGCGCGTGCTCATCTTCGCGGCAATCGCCTTCGGCACAGTGACCGTAAAGATAGAGACTGTGGTTAGTCAGGCGAATGCCATGTTTTGCGGCAATTTCACGCTGACGCGCTTCGATGGAATCATCACTAAATTCGATTACCTTGCCGCAGTCGAGGCAGATCAGGTGATCGTGGTGATGTTGCTGTGTCAGTTCAAATACGGATTTACCGCCTTCAAAATTGTGGCGGGTGACGATACCAGCGTCGTCAAACTGGTTCAGTACGCGATATACCGTAGCCAGACCAATTTCTTCACCCATATCGATCAGACGTTTGTATAAATCTTCCGCACTGACGTGATGGTTGTCCGGCTCCTGAAGAACTTCCAGGATTTTCAAGCGAGGAAGCGTTACTTTCAGGCCAGCTTTCTTTAGGGCGGTATTGTTATCAGTCATGCGGAATCTGTCCTGTTACTAAGCGGTTCACTTCATTAGGAGAAGTGACAGAATTTGCTCTTGAGATAATGCGTATCATTATAGAATTGCCACGCCTAAATGAAAACCACAAGTCCCTGGCAAATATTGTTAATAAAAACGTGGCACTGCTTACATTTACAACGGCAAGGCCACTTGAACACCGGGACATTGTACAGGTACAACAGCAAAAGTTACAAATTTGTAGCAATTATTTTGATTGGCATTATCTATTAATACGGCGTAGACATGAGTCTACGCCGCATCACATCAGGCATTGAGAATTTCGTCGAGATGCAACTCTTCAGAAATCTGTTTAACCCATTTTTCTACACGTTCAGCGGTCAGTTCCGGCTGACGGTCTTCGTCGATAGCCAGACCGACAAAGTGGTCGTCATCAGCCAGACCTTTTGATGCTTCGAAATGATAGCCCGCAGTTGGCCAGTGACCAACAATGGTTGCACCGCGCGGTTCAATGATGTCGCGGATGGTGCCCAATGCGTCACAGAAGTATTCAGCGTAATCTTCCTGGTCACCACAACCAAACAGCGCAACCAGTTTGCCATTGAAATCAATCTCTTCGAGAGTCGGAAAGAAGTCATCCCAGTCACACTGCGCTTCGCCGTAATACCAGGTTGGGATGCCCAGCAGCAGAATGTCATATGCTTCCAGATCTTCTTTGCTGCTTTTTGCAATGTCATGGACATCGGCAACGTCTTTACCAAGCTGTTTTTGAATCATTTTTGCGATATTTTCGGTATTACCGGTGTCGCTGCCGAAAAAGATGCCAGTGATAGCCATGAGTGAAATAACCTCTTGAAACTTATTGAAATGGGGGTGGAAAATTGCCCACGGATAAAGGCAATCATAGCAGAACAGGCAGTCTTGCGGAATCAGCAAACGAGCAGGACTGCACACTGTGCTACATGAAAGTGGAAATTTAAACGATGCCCTGACTACGCAGCGCCGCCAGTTGCTGCATTAACATCTCTTCGATCAGTTCGCTACGGCTCATATTGCGCGATTCCGCCAGCTCGTTCAGCGCCTCGACAGCTTCCGCGTTCAGCTTCAGTTCGACACGCTTAAGGCCACGTACTTTGTCGCGTTTTAGCTGGTTGCGTTTATTAATACGCAGCTGTTCATCGCGCGAAAGCGGATTAGTTTTCGGTCGTCCCGGTCGACGCTCGTGCGCGAACAGATCTAATGTCGTACGGTCCGTTTGTTCTTTGGCCATGATTTTGGTGACTTCGGGGGAAACAATCAGCCAGGCCTCTGCCCGGATGGATAGCGCGCCATAATACATCAGCGCGATGAGTCACGCCAACGCCCGCGCGCGGAAAGCGACGCGGGCGCTGGGTTTTTAATCAGTTGCGTTAATCATTGAGATAGCGACGGATAGCGCGTAATACCGCATCCGGTTTTTCAGCATGGACCCAGTGACCCGCGCCTGCAATCACATGCGCCCGTGCCTGTGGAAATTGTGCCAGTAAATCATCGCGGTACTGCTCGCTAACATACGGAGAATTGCCGCCAGGGATAAACAGGGCAGGGTGATCCCATGCCGGGATTTTCTCCCAACCCACAATATGCGGATACTGATCCCACAATACCGGCACGTTAAAGCGCCACTCCCCATCAACAAAAGATTTCAGCAGAAACTGAATCACCCCTTCTTCATTAAGATGCTGGCGCATTATTGCTGCTGCTTGCTGGCGAGTTTGTGCGTCCGATTCACTGACTGCGTTGATGGCCGCGAAAATCTCATCATGCCGGCGAACGTGATAATTGACCGGAGCAATATCAATTGCCACCAGCTTGTCAATCCGATCGGGGGTCAGTGCAGTAAGTGCCATTACCGCTTTACCGCCCATGGAGTGACCGATAAATGTTGCTTTGTCGATCTGCAGTGCATCCAGGGTATCAACAAGATCCTGCGCCATCGCCGGGTAATTCATCACTGGATCTCTCGGTGAAAGACCGTGGTTACGCATATCAACTTGGATGATATTGTGATCGTTTACCAGATCGCGAGCCAGTACGCCAAGGTTGTCGAGACTGCCAAACAGACCATGGACAAGAACGATGGGAGAATTATTGTGCTGGTTTTGTGCAGTTTGCGCGCGGATATTCAATTTCATGGCAAAGTTCTTTTTTTCGCGTTGTCGGGTTAGGGTATTATGTTGACCATTGTGCCACAGGGCTGCAACAAATAAGGTTTATTCCGAGTTTTTCTGCAAGCCAGGCTTGACGCTATCCGCTGCCGGGATTTATTCATATACTCCTGGCGACTTGTATTCAGCTAAGACACTGCACTGGATTAAGATGAAAACGATTGAAGTTGATGATGAACTCTACAGCTATATTGCCAGCCACACTAAGCATATCGGCGAGAGCGCATCCGACATTTTACGGCGTATGTTGAAATTTTCCGCCGCATCACAGCCTGCTGCTCCGGTGACGAAAGAGGTTCGCGTTGCGTCACCTGCTATCGTCGAAGCGAAGCCGGTCAAAACGATTAAAGACAAGGTTCGCGCAATGCGTGAACTTCTGCTTTCGGATGAATACGCAGAGCAAAAGCGAGCGGTCAATCGCTTTATGCTGCTGTTGTCTACACTATATTCTCTTGACGCCCAGGCGTTTGCCGAGGCAACGGAATCGTTGCACGGTCGTACACGCGTTTACTTTGCGGCAGATGAACAAACGCTGCTGAAAAATGGTAATCAGACCAAGCCGAAACATGTGCCTGGCACGCCGTATTGGGTGATCACCAACACCAACACCGGCCGTAAATGCAGCATGATCGAACACATCATGCAGTCGATGCAATTCCCGGCGGAATTGATTGAGAAGGTTTGCGGAACTATCTAAAACGTTGCAGACAAAGGACAAAGCAATGGCAATCCACAATCGTGCAGGCCAACCTGCACAACAGAGTGATTTGATTAACGTCGCCCAACTGACGGCGCAATATTATGTACTGAAACCAGAAGCAGGGAATGCGGAGCACGCGGTGAAATTCGGTACTTCCGGTCACCGTGGCAGTGCAGCGCGCCACAGCTTTAACGAGCCGCACATTCTGGCGATCGCTCAGGCAATTGCTGAAGAACGTGCGAAAAACGGCATCACTGGCCCTTGCTATGTGGGTAAAGATACTCACGCCCTGTCCGAACCTGCATTTATTTCCGTTCTGGAAGTGCTGGCAGCGAACGGCGTAGATGTTATTGTGCAGGAAAACAATGGCTTCACCCCGACGCCTGCCGTTTCCAATACCATCCTGGTTCACAATAAAAAAGGTGGCCCACTGGCAGACGGTATCGTGATTACACCGTCCCATAACCCGCCGGAAGATGGTGGTATCAAGTACAACCCGCCAAATGGTGGCCCGGCTGATACCAACGTCACTAAAGTGGTGGAAGATCGTGCCAACGCACTGCTGGCCGATGGCCTGAAAGGCGTGAAGCGTATCTCCCTCGACGAAGCGATGGCATCCGGTCATGTGAAAGAGCAGGATCTGGTGCAGCCGTTCGTGGAAGGGCTGGCCGATATCGTTGATATGGCGGCGATTCAGAAAGCGGGCCTGACGCTTGGCGTTGATCCGCTGGGCGGTTCCGGTATCGAATACTGGAAGCGTATTGGCGAGTATTACAATCTCAACCTGACCATCGTTAACGATCAGGTCGATCAAACCTTCCGCTTTATGCACCTAGATAAAGACGGTGCGATCCGTATGGACTGCTCCTCCGAGTGTGCGATGGCGGGTCTGCTGGCACTGCGTGATAAGTTCGATCTGGCGTTTGCTAATGACCCGGATTATGACCGTCACGGTATCGTCACTCCGGCAGGTTTGATGAATCCGAACCACTACCTGGCGGTGGCGATCAACTACCTGTTCCAGCATCGTCCGCAGTGGGGCAAAGATGTTGCTGTCGGTAAAACGCTGGTTTCTTCTGCGATGATCGACCGTGTGGTCAATGACTTGGGCCGTAAGCTGGTAGAAGTCCCGGTAGGTTTCAAATGGTTTGTTGATGGTCTGTTCGACGGCAGCTTCGGCTTTGGCGGCGAAGAGAGCGCAGGGGCTTCCTTCCTGCGTTTCGACGGCACGCCGTGGTCCACCGACAAAGACGGCATCATCATGTGTCTGCTGGCGGCGGAAATCACCGCTGTCACCGGTAAGAATCCGCAGGAACACTACAACGAACTGGCAAAACGCTTTGGTGCGCCGAGCTACAACCGTTTGCAGGCAGCTGCAACTTCCGCACAAAAAGCGGCGTTGTCTAAGCTGTCTCCGGAAATGGTGAGCGCCAGCACCCTGGCAGGTGACCCGATCACTGCGCGCCTGACTGCGGCACCGGGCAATGGTGCTTCTATCGGCGGTCTGAAAGTGATGACTGACAACGGCTGGTTCGCCGCGCGTCCGTCAGGCACGGAAGACGCGTACAAGATTTATTGCGAAAGCTTCCTCGGGGAAGAACATCGCAAGCAGATTGAGAAAGAAGCGGTTGAGATTGTTAGCGAAGTTCTGAAAAACGCGTAAACACATTAAATAAGAAAAAGGGCGGTCGGAAGATCGCCCTTTTTTACTTATGATTGCCTGATGCGCTACGCTTATCAGGCCTGCGAGGATGGTGCAATATATTGAATTTGCGCTATTTTGTAGGCCGGATAAGGCGTTCACGCCGCATCCGGCATGAACAACGAGCACTTTGCCAACAAACTGAATAGCTCAAGGGAATTCAAAATGAAGACCAAAAGGAGTCTGGTCGTCAGAGTGGCATTAATTACCGCCACACTACTGCTGACAGCATGCGCCCAACCTGAACAATCATCATTAGCTGGTGACTGGTTACTGACCCCTAAAGATAAAACCAGAGGATTAACGGGTAGCATTGCGGTAAATATTGCGCCTTCCCGGTGTAAGACAAATTGCCGTGGCGATAACTTACCTGATAATACCCGCCGCTGGCAGTTGTCAGGCGGGAACGAAAAAGAACTTACTTATCTTCACGATATGTCACCACAAGAAAAGAGCAGTTTAAATCGTGGCTGGCAGTGCTACACCTCATTTTTTATGCGGGTTTGCCAGGGCAAGCCTGGCACTCGACCGATTGTTAAAGAGGATTATGTCAGCGAAAGCGGATTTTTTGGCTCGATGATGCATGTCGGGATTATTGAGTTGCGACGCTGCCAGTCAGAAAAATGCCAGCAAGAGTTGAAACAGATAAATACGCATTAAACATATCGCGATGAGTGCCATGCCTGATGCGACGCTGACGCGTCTTATCATGCCTACGGGACGATGTGTAGGCCGGATAAGGCGTTCACGCCGCATCCGGCAATTCAGACCCTAAAGCATAAACCGATACCCAATACCGGTTTCAGTAATGAAGTGGCGGGGGCGGGCGGGATCCTGTTCCAGTTTTTGTCGCAGATGTCCCATATAAATACGCAAATAATGACTGTGTTCGACCGCGTTTGGCCCCCACACCTGGTTAAGGAGCTGGCGCTGGGTGAGCACTTTCCCGGCGTTATTCAGCAGCACCGCCAGCAGGCGGAACTCAATCGGGGTGAGATGCACCTCTTCCTCACCGCGATGGATCACGCGGGCGGCTAAATCGACGGTAACATCGGAAAATTTCACCAGCGGATCGGGCGCAGCGTTGGCGGAGTGGCGGCGTAGAGCGACGCGCAGACGGGCCTGCAATTCGCCAATACCAAATGGCTTACTCAGGTAATCATCCGCTCCGGCATCCAGCGCGGCGATTTTATCGCTCTCTTCGCTACGTGCGGAAAGCACAATCACCGGCACCGCGCTCCACTGGCGCAGGTCGCGGATAAACTCAATCCCATCACCATCGGGCAGGCCGAGATCGAGAATAATCAAATCTGGCTTACGGGTTGCCGCTTCCAGCAAGCCGCGTTGCAGCGTTTCGGCCTCAAAGACGCGCATCCTATCGCCCTCCAGCGCCGTGCGCAGAAAGCGACGAATAGCCTGTTCATCTTCAACAATCAGAACGTTTGTCACATATCCTCATGAAATTCTTCAAGTTCAGGGGCAGTTTGCTGGGGAAGTGTAACACGAAAACAGGCACCACCTTCCGGTCGGTTGAACGCGGTAATGGTGCCGCCGTGTACATCCACAATCGCCCGACAAATTGCCAGCCCAAGCCCGACACCCGGCACCGCCGACTCTTTATTCCCGCGAGCAAACTTATCAAATATCGTCTGCTCCTGGCCTGGCGGAAGACCGGGGCCGTTATCCCAGACATCCAGTTGTAGATTTTCGCCCTCAACGTGGGCATCGATACCAATTTCGGCCTGCGCACCCGCGTATTTCACCGCGTTCTCCAGCAGATTAATCAGCACCCGTTCAAACAGTGGCCCGTCAACGTGGATTAAGGTCAGCGGTTCTGGCAGAGAAAGATTGATGGGCGACGATAAACCCGGTTCCAGCATTTGCAGCGCGCTGCCGACCACTTCTTCCAGCGTTAACCACTCTTTCTTCAAATTAAAGCCGCCGGACTGAATTCGCGCCATATCCAGTAGATTATTCACCAGTCGGGTAGTGTTCAGCACATGCTGGCGAATCTCGCTGGCCTGGCGGGCGTGGGGTGATCCTTCGCTTGCCAGATCGAGCGTTAAGATTTCTGCCTGACCGAACAGCACCGTAAGCGGCGTGCGTAAATCATGCGAAAGCGCCGCCAGCAGAGCGTTGCGGATCTGTTCACGTTCGCTTGCCATCCGCGCCTGTTCTTCGCTGGCGGTCAGCGTCAGTCGCTCAAGCGCATTGGCGACTAACAGCGTAAATGTCTCCAACAGGCGCTGTTGTTCCGGGATCATCAACTGACGCAGATTCCCCGGTTCTACCACCACCAGTCCGTAGGTTTTCTCGCCGCTTTTTAACGGCAAAATCTGGTACGGTACGCCGGGTAACGTGTCGGTGCCCGCGCCCGCAGGCAGGCCTTTATCAAAACTCCACTGCGCGATGGCATCGTCCCACGGCGTCATTCCTTGCGGATGTGTTAACGGCTGCAATTTACCGTTGTCATCGGGTAACAACACCTGACTGCGGGCATGAAACGTGGAGGCAATAAATTGTTCGCTGGTGGCGGCGATGTCCTGCGGACTGCGGCCCACAGCCAGAGCTTTCGACATTTCATATAAGTGCCGTGTGCGTTGCTCGCGGTAACGGGCTACCCGCGCCTGATAACGCACACCCGCAGTAAGGTTCCCGATCACCAGCCCGACGGTTAACATCACCGCGAAGGTCAGCAGATATTGCACATCAGAGACGGCGAGCGTGCCGCGTGGGGCGATAAAAAAGAGATCGAAACTCACCACATTAATGATGGTGGCAACCACCGAAGGCCAGCGTCCGTAAAATAGTGCCACCACCACCACGCCAAGCAGATACAGCATCACCAGGTTGGCGGCATCAAACGCCATCAGCCACTGCATGGCAATTAAGGTGATAACGGCGCATAACGCGGCGGCAACCACGCATCCCTGAATCTGTACCCGCCACTTGTCTTTAAAAGAGCGGCTATCCGGCGCGTTGTTAATCGTGCGGGCGGGTGGTTCATCAAGCGCGACCAGCACCTGATCGAGATCGGGGGCGATGCGCGCCAGTCGGTCAGCAAACGTTTCCCGACGCCACCAGCGGCGCGAGGCCGGGCGACCGAGAATAATCTTGCCGAGATTATGTTCACGGGCATAACGCACTACCGCTTTCTCTTCCGCTGGATCAGAAAGTGTTGCCGTCTCTGCGCCCAGCTCCTGTGCCAGACGTAAGGCGCTGAGAATTGCCCGACGTTTTTTCTCCGGTAAGCGGTGCAGGGCAGGGGTTTCAACATACACCGCGTGCCAGACGCTACCCAGCCGTGACGCCAGCCGCGCCGCCGCGCGGACCAGTTTTTCGCTGCCGGTGTTATGCCCGATGCATAAAAGGATCGCGTCGCGCGTGTGCCAGACTTTCTCTTCGCCAGGATGCCCCCGCCAGGCGCGCATTTGCTCATCAACGCGATCGGCAGTACGGCGCAGTGCCAGTTCGCGCAGGGCGATCAGATTGCCTTTGCGAAAAAAATGTTCAATGGCGCGTTCCGCCTGCCCGGCAATATAGACTTTGCCTTCTTTCAGCCGTTGACGCAGATCGTCCGGGGGCAAGTCCACCAGCACCACGTCGTCGGCGGCATCGAAAAAAGGATCGGGCACGGTTTCCCGTACCTGAATTCCGGTGACGCCGCTGACCACATCATTCAGACTTTCCAGATGCTGAACGTTGACGGTTGTGAAAACATCAATGCCAGCTTCCAGCAGCTCTTCGATGTCCTGCCAGCGTTTAGGATGACGAGAACCAGGCGCATTACTGTGCGCCAGTTCGTCCATTAAGATCAGCGCCGGACGGCGGGCGAGGGCGGCATCGAGATCAAACTCGCTGATGTGCCGCCCACGGTACGCCTGGCGTTTGGGCGGCAGAACAGCCAGCCCTTCCAGCATCGCGGCGGTATCTTTCCGCCCGTGGGTTTCAACCACGCCAACCACAATATCCAGCCCTTGCGCCCGCAGTCGCTGGGCCTCTGCCAGCATCGCCCAGGTCTTCCCGACGCCTGCGCAGGCACCGAAGAAAACTTTCAGCTTCCCCCGATGCGGCGCGGCAGTTTGTTCCAGCAGACGATCGGGGTCGGGACGTAAGGGTTCGTTATTCATCAAGCTTATCCAGCGCCAGATTGAGTTCGACAATGTTGACGACCGGCTGGCCGATATATTTCACCAGCGGTTGTTGGCTGTATTTTGCGATCAGTTGCGTGAGCTGTTCAACGCTGAGATTACGCGCTTTCGCCACGCGTGGGATCTGCCAGGCTGCCGCTTGCGGGGTGATGTTATTGTCCAGCCCGCTTGCCGATGCCGTCACCAGTTCAACCGGAACGTTCGCGCTGGCATCAGGGTTAGCGGCCCGTAATGCAGCAACGCGTGCGGCTATTAGTTTATCCAGCTCAGGGTTACTGACCGCCAGATTGCTCCCGCCAGAAGCCTGTGGATTATAGGGCATTTCTGCCGTTGCCGACGGGCGACCATGAAAATAGCCGTTGCCGGTAAAATTCTGCCCGATTAATGCCGAACCGCGCACCGTATCACCTTCACGGATCAACGAACCGTTGGCCTGCCAGGGAAACCACCATTGCCCCAGCGCGGTGGTTAGCAGCGGGTAAACGCCGCCAGTAATCAATAACAGAAAGATAAATGTCGATAATGCCGGACGTAATCCACGCATGGTAAACCTCACACCAGACCGCAAACGGTCAGCAGTAAATCAATGACTTTGATACCAATAAACGGCACCAGCAGCCCACCCAGACCATAAATCCATAAGTTACGGCGCAACATGGCAGAAGCGGTAAGCGGTTTATAACTCACGCCTTTTAACGCCAGGGGAATCAAAAAGACGATAATCAAGGCGTTGAAAATCACTGCACTGAGGATTGCGGAGTCGGGCGAATGCAGGCGCATGATGTTCAGCGCATTTAACTGCGGATACGTTGCCGCGAATGCCGCCGGAATAATGGCGAAGTATTTCGCCACATCGTTGGCAATGCTGAAGGTGGTCAGCGAGCCACGGGTCATCAGCATCTGTTTGCCAATATGTACCACCTCGATCAACTTGGTCGGGTTAGAGTCGAGATCCACCATATTGCCCGCTTCTTTCGCCGCCTGAGTACCGGAGTTCATCGCCACCGCGACATCTGCCTGCGCCAGCGCCGGAGCATCGTTGGTGCCATCGCCGGTCATCGCCACTAAACGGCCTTCTGCCTGATACTGACGAATCAATGCCAGCTTGGCCTCTGGTGTCGCTTCGGCGAGGAAATCATCGACGCCCGCTTCCGCAGCAATCGCGGCGGCAGTCAGACGGTTATCGCCGGTAATCATCACCGTTTTAATGCCCATTTTACGCAACTGCGCGAAGCGCTCTTTAATACCGCCTTTGACGATATCTTTCAGCGCAATAACGCCAAGCACATGGGAGCCTTCTACTACTACCAGCGGCGTGGCTCCCTGACGCGCAACCTGATCGACTTTTTGATCAACATCGGCAGGGAAGTGACCACCGTTAGCCTCAACATGGCGGCGAATGGCATCGACAGAACCTTTACGGATCATGCGGTTGTCGATGTTGATCCCGCTCATCCGGCTTTGCGCAGTAAACGGTACAAAGGTGGCATGGAGCGACTGCACATCGCGCTCGCGCAGGTTAAAACGCTGCTTGGCGAGGATCACAATACTGCGACCTTCCGGCGTTTCATCAGCCAGCGAAGCCAGTTGTGCGGCGTCGGCCAGCGTTTTTTCCTCTACGCCCTGTGCAGGGATAAACTCCGATGCCTGACGGTTACCTAGCGTGATTGTGCCGGTTTTATCCAGCAGCAGGACGTCAACGTCACCCGCCGCTTCAACAGCACGTCCGCTGGTGGCAATCACATTCGCGCCCAGCATCCGACTCATCCCGGCGACGCCGATCGCTGACAACAGACCGCCAATGGTCGTTGGGATCAGACAGACCAGCAGCGCCACCAGTACCGTTACGCTGACTGCATTATCGCCCCACGCGGAAAATGGCCACAGCGTGGCGGTTGCCAGTAAAAAGACGATGGTCAGGGCAATCAGCAGGATGGTCAGGGCAATCTCGTTCGGCGTTTTGCGTCGCTGCGCGCCTTCCACCATCGCGATCATCCGATCCAGAAATGTCTCGCCGGGGTTAACGCTGCACTCAATCACCAGCCAGTCAGAAAGAATACGCGTGCCGCCAGTGACGGAGGCAAAATCGCCGCCGGATTCACGGATCACCGGTGCCGATTCCCCGGTGATGGCGCTTTCATCGACCGATGCGCCGCCTTCAATGACTTCACCATCGCAGGGGATAATATCGCCAGCTTCTACCAGTACGATATCGCCTTTACGAAGTTGATCGGCAGGAACTTTGTCCGCCGCAGCGCCATATTTCGGCTCACGCAGCTTGCGGGCAAAGGCAGTTTTTTTCACCCCTTTCAGACTGTTGGCCTGCGCTTTACTGCGGCCTTCTGCCAGCGCCTCGGCGAAATTAGCGAACAGTACGGTGATCCACAGCCAACCGCTAATGGCCGCGCTAAACAGCGCATTGCCGGGCATCGCACCGATTGCCATCGCGATGCTAATACAGGTGGTCAGCAGACTGCCGATCCAGACGATAAACATCACCGGATTGCGCCATTGCGCCTGCGGGTTTAATTTTTTCACCGCTTCTTTCAGCGCCTGAACGACAAGTGTTGGTTCGAATAGCGCCAGTTGTTTACGACTCATATTCAGTGCTCACTCAATATCATCAGGAGAGATATTCCGCCACCGGACCAAGCGCCAGGGCAGGGATAAAGGTCAGTGCGCCAACCAGCAACACGGTGCCGATTAACAGGCCAACAAACAGCGGGCCGTGCGTTGGCAGCGTGCCGGAGCTGGCGGGTTGGCTCTTTTTACTCACCAGCGAACCGGCAATTGCCATCACCGGGATAATCACCCCGAAGCGACCGACAAACATGCAGAACGCCAGTAAACAGTTCCAGAACGGAGAGTTGGCGCTTAATCCGGCAAAGGCGCTGCCGTTGTTGTTAGCGGCGGATGACACGGCGTACAGCACTTCGCTAAAACCATGCGGGCCAGGGTTGAGCATGGCGCTACGTCCGGCGTCGGTCATCATTGCCAGCGCCGCGCCCATCAGCACCAGCGTCGGGGTGACCAGAATCGCCAGTGCAGTCAGTTTCATCTCACGTACGTCGATTTTTTTACCCAGATATTCCGGTGTACGACCAATCATCAGCCCGGCAATAAACACCGCCAGCAGAACAAACAGCATCATGCCGTAAAGACCAGAACCGACACCGCCGAATACCACTTCACCAATTTGCATCAGCCACATCGGCACCATGCCACCGAGAGCGGTAAACGAATCATGCATCGCAATCACCGCGCCACAGGAAGCCGCCGTAGTCACGACCGCAAACAGGCTACTGACCAGCACGCCGAAACGGCTCTCTTTACCTTCCATATTGATGCTGCTGTCCGCACCCAGCGCCAGCAGATGAGGACTACCCTGAACTTCTGCCCACATCACCACGCCTACGCAGATGACAAAAATCACTGACATCGCCCACAGCAACATGCGCCCCTGGCGGCGATCGCCCGCCACTTCACCAAAGGCAAAGCACAGCGCTGTTGGGATCAAGAAGATCGCCAGCATCTGCACGAAGTTGGTCAGTGCGGTTGGGTTTTCAAACGGATGCGACGAGTTGGCATTAAAGAAGCCACCACCGTTAGTGCCGAGCATCTTGATCGCTTCCTGAGAAGCCACCGGCCCCATTGGTAACAGCTGTTTCGCTCCTTCAACGGTATTCACCGCCTGATAGGGCAGAAAGTTTTGCAGCGCACCTTGTTGAATAAAAAACAATGCGATCAACAACGCCACAGGGACTAGCACCCATAACGTGATGCGTAGCAGATCGACCCAGGCATTCCCGAGTGTGCTCATGCTCTGGCGGGTAAACGCACGGATGAGGGCAAAAATCACCGCAATCCCGCTGGCGGCAGAAAGAAAGTTTTGCACCGTTAAGCCAGCCATCTGGCTGAAATAGCTCAACGTGGTTTCACCGCTGTAAGATTGCCAGTTGGTATTGGTGACAAAGCTGACGGCAGTATTCAGCGCCAGATCCCACGACAGCCCCGGCAACTGCTGTGGATTAAGCGGCAGATAGTGCTGACCGAGCAACATAAAAAACAGCACCGCCAGCCCCAGCATGTTCAGGCCGAGAATGGCACAGAGATACTGCTTCCAGTTCATCTCACTGTCAGAGACGCCAGGTAAACGAAAAAGTACGCGTTCAACACCCGCTGTACCGGGAAGAGGTATGTCATTAATCAGCCGCGCCAGCCCGCTGCCTAAAGGGCGTGCCAGCACCATTAACACCAGTAAAAAAGTGGCAATCAGTAAGAACCCTTGCGCAGCCATCAGAATGCCTCCGCATTGATCAGGGCATAAACCAGATAACCCAGTAATAAAAACACCAGCAACACGCCGGCTATCACGCCTGCACTCACAGTGCACCTCCAGTGGCCTAAAAGTGATACCGGAAGAGTAGAATTCTGGCTGCAAAGATTTCGCAAAAATCTGCGGACGGGGTGTAAAAAAAGTATAAAAATGGCAAAAGCCATGATTTAACTGATGGTTAGTATTAATTTAACTTTTGTGTAACTTAATTACAGTGTGAATGTAAATAAACCATCAATAAGCAAAAATAAGTGGTCGGATGAGTAGTAAAATTACACAAAAGGCGGTACTATTTTCATCAGATAAACAAATTCATTTTTCCGGTGCCATTCACCGGGTAGATACAAAAGGGGGAGAAAAGTATGGAACTCTACAGAGAATATCCTGCATGGCTTATCTTTTTACGCCGTACTTATGCGGTTGCAGTGGGCGTTCTGGCGCTGCCTTTCATGCTTTTCTGGAAAGACCGCGCCCGCTTTTACAGCTATCTGCATCGCGTCTGGTCGAAAACCAGCGATAAACCGGTTTGGATGGATCAGGCCGAAAAGGCAACCGGTGATTTTTACTGATTGCTGAGTTCTGAATACATTGAAAACCGCCAGCGGAAACGCTGGCGGTTTTTTTTTGGTTAGGATCGCAGCACAAGGAACTGGAATCAGGGGTTTTTTATATACTCGTCATACTTCAAGTTGCATGTGCTGCGACTGCGTTCGTTCACCCCAGTCACTTACTTATGTAAGCTCCTGGGGATTAATGAGAGACATCCATGTCTCTCACCGAAGGTCAGCCTGCGACTGGGCAAATTCGTTCCTGACGAATTTGTCACTCGCTTGTCGCCTTCCTGCAACTTGAATTATTTAGAGTATAATCGCCAATGTAGTAGATGATGCACTATCTGGGCAGTTAGTGGCTTTCTAAAACATTACTGCGTCATGAATATTTAGGTTGAATATCTGGCGGAAGTCAGGTTCATAAAGTATTATTAGCGCTTGCCTACAAAGCAATATGTATTTCCGTGATGAGTTATTGAAAATTAAAAGCGAATATATATTCATCACAATAACCGATAATTAACCGCTCAGGTATTCTTAACATGAATAAAATCATAGAATATATAAATAAAATTGAATTTGACATGTCAATCAAATTTCCTCCAGTGTATAAACGTTTCTTAATAGAAGAAATTAAAGATAGTGAGGCCTATGAAATAACTAATAAGAAGCATGAAATATTATATCTGTATAACTATTCTGATCTTATTGAAAGAAATGAAACATATGATATTCAACGAGTGGAGCCTGACTATTTTTTGATAGGTCAGGATGGGGATTTAGGCTATTTTATCTATGTTGGGAGTGCTAAGGAAAGTGATACCATATTTAGTATTGATTTAGGTGCCTTAGGAGCCATGGAGTTTTCAGTAGAAGCTGATGATGTATATTTTTGATTTTTATATTGTAATAAATTTATAAATGTTAATTTCATCTTTTTTAGATAGACGATTTACGACTAAAATTTAACTGGATGATATGGAAATTAAAATGCAAGATGTTAGTGTTATTCTTAAATTAATTGCCAGAGGCTTGATTGATATCAGAACTGCAGCTAACTCTGGAAATGCAAAGGCTTGTTTTATATTGTCTGATTTTATACATGTTCTGCCTCATACAGCTAATTGTATGGTCAATGATGGACGGCGTTATGAAGATGTTGTGCATGATTTGTATGAGCGGGCTAAAATTAAGAACATGGATGATTGGCTTGAAAATGCTTTAAATGATATAGAATTAAATCAGAAAAATCATAGCAAATAAAGACATTATAAAATGAAAAATAAAGAAACCCTAAAACAGATTTATCACCTGCAATATGATTCATTCGCTTTCAAAAGTGGTTTAATAAACTGGTATAACTCTTTATTGGATAAAACACCGGATGAACTGGATGAAAATGATATTGCCAAAATGCTTCGTCAGAATATCTTACCAGCGCTTGCTGTACAAAAAGCAATTGAGATGATAGAGATTAATCTTATGGTAGGTTATTTATATAATGGAGAATTATTGCTGGTATTGAGTAATCTCATCGGGAGTGACTATTTTTCTCCTTTGCATTTGCTGCAATTAAAAAATATCATCAGTAAATTTTATGGCAACATGTTAAACGCTTCTACCATGAGTGATGAAGAAAAGAAACTATTTATCGCCACCATGAAATTTATTATGAGTTATTGAATTTCTTTACCGATCTCATTTATTCGTTTCGTTTTTTCAATACTGCCGTCTACACTTACTCCTGTAAACCGTTCAGGAGCAGTAATGAATCAGCAACGATTTGATGAAAGCACCCTAATCCGTATCTTCGCTCTCCACGAGTTACATCGACTGAAAGAACATGGCTTAACGCGCGGGGCGCTTCTCGATTATCACAGCCGCTATAAACTCGTCTTTCTGGCTCATTCCCAGCCGGAATACCGCAAACTTGGCCCGTTCGTGGCTGATATTCACCAGTGGCAAAATCTGGATGACTATTACAACCAGTACCGCCAACGCGTAGTTGTTTTGCTTTCTCACCCCGCCAACCGACGTGACCACACCAATGTTTTGATGCACGTTCAGGGTTATTTTCGCCCTCATATTGATTCCACAGAACGCCAGCAGCTGGCTGCGCTTATCGACAGTTATCGCCGTGGCGAGCAACCACTTCTTGCGCCGCTGATGCGTATCAAACACTATATGGCGCTTTATCCTGACGCCTGGCTTTCAGGGCAGCGTTATTTCGAACTTTGGCCGCGTGTGATTAACTTGCGCCATGCAGGAGTTTTATGACTACCCATCTGGTCTGGTTTCGCCAGGATTTACGTCAGCACGATAATCTCGCGCTGGCTGCCGCCTGCCGCAATTCGTCTGCGCGCGTGCTGGCGTTGTATATCGCTACACCACGCCAGTGGGCGGCGCATAATGTGTCGCCGCGTCAGGCTGAACTTATCAATGCTCAACTGAATGGGCTACAAATCGCGCTGGCGGAAAAAGGCATTCCTTTGCTGTTTCATGAAGTGGATGACTTTGCTGCCAGCGTCGAAATAGTTAAACAGGTGTGCGCGGAAAATCGTGTTACCCGTCTGTTTTATAACTATCAGTATGAGGTGAATGAGCGGGCGCGGGATGCGCAGGTTGAGAGAACGCTGCGTAACGTGGTGTGTGAAGGATTTGACGACAGCGTGATCCTGCCGCCGGGGGCGGTGATGACTGGCAATCATGAGATGTACAAAGTCTTTACGCCATTTAAAAACGCCTGGCTGAAACGGCTGCGGGAAGGGATGCCGGAGTGCGTCGCTGCGCCAAAAGTACGTAGTAGTGGATCGATAGATCCCGCGCCATCCATTACGCTGAATTATCCTCGTCAGCCTTTCGATACTGCGCATTTCCCGGTGGAAGAAAAAGCTGCGATTGCGCAATTACGCCAGTTTTGCCAGAACGGTGCCGGAGAATATGAGCAACAACGAGATTTTCCGGCAGTGGAAGGCACCAGTCGTTTGTCCGCCAGCCTGGCAACGGGCGGGTTATCGCCTCGCCAGTGTTTGCATCGCTTGTTGGCGGAACAGCCGCAGGCGCTGGACGGTGGGGCCGGTAGTGTCTGGCTTAGTGAGCTGATCTGGCGCGAGTTCTACCGTCATCTGATGACGTATTACCCCTCGTTGTGTAAACATTGTCCGTTTATTGCCTGGACGGATCGTGTGCAGTGGCAGAGCAATCCCGCACATTTACAGGCCTGGCAGGAAGGCAAAACGGGATACCCGATTGTCGATGCTGCCATGCGTCAGCTTAACAGCACTGGCTGGATGCATAACAGGCTACGGATGATTACAGCCAGTTTTCTGGTGAAAGATTTGTTGATCGACTGGCGCGAAGGCGAGCGATATTTCATGTCGCAGCTGATTGATGGTGATTTGGCAGCTAATAACGGTGGCTGGCAGTGGGCCGCTTCAACCGGAACCGATGCAGCGCCGTATTTTCGTATTTTTAACCCGACAACCCAGGGCGAGAAATTTGACCGCGAAGGCGAGTTTATCCGCCAGTGGCTACCGGAACTGCGCGATGTGCCAGGGAAAGTGGTGCATGAGCCGTGGAAGTGGGCAGATAAATCAGGTGTGACGCTGGATTATCCGCAACCGATAGTTGATCATAAAGAGGCAAGGCTGCGAACGCTGGCAGCGTACGAAGAAGCGAGGAAAGGAGCCTGATAAAACGCAGCGAGCGTTTTATCAGGCATGGTGCTGGCCTGTTAAGATTCCAGCGCCAGCGCGCGGTTTCTGAATTTCAGCGCCTGATACAGCCAAATCATCAACACCACTCCTACACACGCCAGTGCGCCCCAGGTAATTTGATCAAATACTTCAATATATGCATTGATGGAGTAGTTGATCGCCCCGGAAGCATCAAACGAAGCCTGCGATGTCTGATCGGCAATCACGCCAGCCAGATAGTTCGCAATCGCGCCGGAAAGCAGCATATAAATGCCAGTTAATACGCCAGTCACGCCAGGGATTTCAATGCGCGTAATCTGCGACATAGCAACCGGGTCGATAAACAGTTCCGCAAAGCCCATCACCGCCAGGCCTAACACCATTAGTGGCAGAGAAGAGTGACCATACATTGCGGACCAGCGGGCGCTTAAGGTCAGAATGCAGAATCCGGCGCTCATCAGGCCAAGGCCAAGAGCAAATTTTCCCCAGATGCGCACGGTACGATTACCTGCGACGCTCTCTTTAACCACCCACGCCAGGAACACACCGCACAGCATAACTGCGAAGGCATTAATCGACTGGAACATAGCAGTCGGAACGGTATAACCAAACATATCGCGGTTAACGAAGCGGTCGATATAAAGGCTAATCGAGCTACCGCCCTGTTGTGCGAAGGCCCAGAACAACATGCTGAAGAAGGTGAGGGTAACAATCAGCCCCAG
Source organism: Escherichia sp. WS1450 (assembly GCF_046487395.1). Taxonomy (NCBI): domain Bacteria; kingdom Pseudomonadati; phylum Pseudomonadota; class Gammaproteobacteria; order Enterobacterales; family Enterobacteriaceae; genus Escherichia; species Escherichia sp. WS1450. Next base: position 74,747 of record NZ_JBJQJO010000008.1, on the reverse strand, counting down.
CTCCTTACGCTGTTTCTGGTTTTCTGCTTTGCGATAAATTTTCGCCAGTACACCCAGGCCAATAATAGTCGCGACAATCAAGGCGTATACCGACCACTCTTTCCAGAACAGTACGGTGATCAGCGCAGGTGTTGCCACCAGCAGAACCAGCAGCCATCCCCAGTTCGGCAGGAGAAAGTTTGTCGCACGCAGTACTTTTTTGTTAACGCCGCGGGTATGAGTGAAATGACGATTGCCACATAAGAAAATGACCAGACCCGCGATCATGCCAACCGCCGCCAGGCCAAAGCCCATCGCCCAGCTATACTCTTCCTGGGCGTAACCACAGGCGATAGGTGCGATAATAGACCCCACGTTACCCGCCGCATACATCAGCGAGAAACCGCCATCACGACGCGGATCGGTTGGCTCATACAGCTCGCCGAGCAGGCAACTGACGTTGGATTTAAACAGACCATAGCCACAAACGATAATCGCCAGGGACAGATAGAGGAATGACGGATGGATCTCACTGGCACCCAGCACCACATGACCGATCGCCATCAACAACGCCCCCAGCATCACCGCCATGCGATTACCGAGAACTTTATCCGCCAAAAAGCCACCGAGGATTGGCGTGACATACACCAGCGAACAGTAGGCGCTAAATAACTCGTAGGCGTGAGTATCGTTGTATTTTAGTTGATTGGTGAGATAGAGAATCAGCAGGGCACGCATGCCGTAAAAGCTAAAATATTCCCAGATTTGCAGCGCAACGACATAGTAAATAGCGCGCGGCTGTGATGCGTGTTTATTCATAATAATTCCACAATTGACTGCAACGTCACGTAATAGTTGCGCGGCGTGCTTGTGTTTCCTTAAAGTTAAAACTTTGATACAGATCTGATTATTTATGCAATATGCTGTCTGATTGCATAAATATACATTAGCTGAAGCGTGATGATATAAACAATTTGCGTCTTTTGGCGTCGGGTTTGTTTCTTAATATGTCAAAAGATTGGCTATCGACGAACAGGCGAGGTAACGCTATGTTAACGGTGTAGCTATCAGAATACGGAAGGCGCGAAGATGAAAAACACCGAACTGGAACAACTGATTAACGAAAAACTGAACAGCGCGGCGATTAGTGATTACGCGCCGAATGGTTTGCAGGTGGAAGGCAAAGAGACGGTGCAAAAAATTGTTACCGGTGTCACTGCCAGCCAGGCTTTGCTCGATGAGGCAGTGCGTCTGGGCGCGGATGCGGTCATTGTGCATCATGGCTACTTCTGGAAAGGCGAATCTCCGGTCATTCGCGGAATGAAGCGTAACCGTTTAAAAACGTTGCTGGCAAATGATATCAACCTGTATGGCTGGCATTTGCCGCTTGACGCACATCCTGAGCTGGGCAATAACGCACAGCTGGCGGCGTTACTGGGGATCACGGTCATGGGCGAAATTGAGCCGTTGGTGCCGTGGGGCGAACTGACCATGCCTGTGCCGGGACTGGAACTAGCCTCCTGGATTGAAGCGCGTCTGGGACGTAAGCCGTTATGGTGTGGCGATACCGGACCTGAGGTGGTCCAGCGCGTTGCCTGGTGCACGGGCTGCGGGCAAAGTTTTATCGATAGCGCCGCGCGTTTTGGCGTGGATGCTTTTATTACTGGCGAAGTTTCAGAACAGACCATTCATTCAGCCCGCGAGCAGGGATTGCATTTTTATGCTGCGGGTCACCATGCCACTGAACGCGGTGGTATTCGCGCATTGAGCGAGTGGCTGAATGAAAATACCGATCTTGATGTGACCTTTATTGATATTCCTAATCCTGCATAACGAATAATCAGAGGGATCGAAAGTGCAACGAGCGCGTTGTTATCTGATAGGTGAAACGGCGGTAGTGCTGGAGCTGGAACCGCCGGTGACGCTGGCTAGCCAGAAACGGATCTGGCGACTGGCGCAGCGTCTGGTGGATATGCCGAATGTGGTTGAAGCCATTCCCGGCATGAACAATATCACGGTGATTTTACGTAATCCTGAGTCGCTGGCACTGGATGCCATAGAGCGTTTGCAACGCTGGTGGGAGGAGAGTGAGGCGCTGGAGCCGGAGTCTCGTTTTATTGAAATTCCGGTGGTTTACGGTGGCGCAGGCGGACCGGATTTGGCGGTGGTCGCGGCGCATTGTGGGTTGAGCGAAAAACAGGTTGTTGAATTGCACTCCTCCGTGGAATACGTGGTCTGGTTTTTAGGTTTTCAACCGGGCTTCCCGTATCTCGGGAGTTTGCCGGAACAACTACACACGCCACGTCGCGCTGAACCGCGCTTGCTCGTTCCGGCAGGTTCTGTCGGGATCGGCGGGCCGCAGACTGGTGTTTATCCGCTGGCAACGCCGGGGGGCTGGCAGTTGATTGGTCATACCTCACTCAGCCTGTTTGATCCGGCGCGTGACGAACCCATCTTATTACGTCCGGGAGACAGCGTGCGCTTTGTACCGCAGAAGGAGGGAGTATGCTGAAGATTATTCGTGCGGGCATGTATACCACTGTGCAGGATGGCGGTCGTCACGGTTTTCGCCAGTCGGGTATCAGCCACTGCGGCGCACTGGATATGCCTGCGTTACGCATTGCTAACCTGCTGGTGGGTAATGACGCCAATGCCCCCGCGCTGGAGATCACGCTCGGTCAGTTAACGGTAGAGTTCGAAACTGATGGGTGGTTTGCCCTGACGGGGGCAGGTTGCGAAGCGCGGCTGGATGATAATGCCGTCTGGACTGGCTGGCGATTGCCGATGAAAGCAGGCCAGCGTTTAACGCTTAAACGCCCGCAGCACGGGATGCGCAGTTATCTGGCGGTCGCGGGTGGTATTGATGTTCCGCCGGTAATGGGGTCATGCAGCACCGATCTCAAAGTGGGGATTGGCGGGCTGGAAGGCCGTTTACTGAAGGATGGTGACCGACTTCCGATGGGCAAATCGAAGCGTGATTTTATGGAAGCGCAGGGCGTTAAACAGTTGCTGTGGGGCAACCGCATTCGCGCCTTGCCGGGGCCGGAATATCATGAGTTCGATCGCGCCTCGCAGGATGCATTCTGGCGTTCGCCCTGGCAGCTTAGCTCGCAAAGTAACCGAATGGGCTATCGCTTACAGGGGCAAATTTTAAAACGCACCACCGATCGCGAACTGTTATCTCACGGTTTGTTACCGGGTGTGGTGCAGGTGCCGCATAACGGGCAGCCCATTGTGTTAATGAACGACGCACAGACCACGGGTGGTTATCCGCGTATTGCCTGTATCATTGAGGCTGATATGTACCATCTGGCGCAAATTCCGCTCGGTCAGCCGATTCATTTTGTCCAGTGTTCACTGGAAGAGGCACTGAAAGCACGGCAAGATCAGCAACGTTATTTCGAACAATTAGCGTGGCGGCTGCACAATGAAAATTGATCTGAACGCCGATCTGGGCGAAGGCTGCGCCAGCGACGCAGAGCTATTAACGCTGGTTTCCTCTGCCAATATTGCCTGTGGATTTCATGCAGGCAATGCGCAAACCATGCAGGCTTGCGTGCGTGAAGCAATAAAAAATGGTGTCGCGATTGGCGCTCACCCGAGTTTTCCCGACAGGGAAAATTTTGGTCGCAGCGCCATGCAGCTGCCGCCAGAAACCGTTTACGCCCAGACGCTGTATCAAATTGGCGCGCTGGCAGCGATTACCCGTGCGCAAGGCGGCGTAATGTGTCATGTCAAACCGCACGGCATGTTATACAACCAGGCGGCGAAAGAGGCACAACTGGCAGACGCCATCGCCAGAGCGGTATACGCTTGCGATCCGGTATTGATTCTCGTCGGGCTGGCAGGAAGCGAGCTGATTCGTGCAGGCAAGCAATATGGCCTGACAACGCGCGAGGAAGTGTTTGCCGATCGCGGTTATCAGGCAGACGGTTCGCTGGTGCCGCGAAGCCAGCCAGGCGCGTTGATTGAAAACGAAGAACAGGCGCTGGCGCAAACGTTGGAGATGGTGCAACACGGCAGAGTCAAAAGCATCACCGGCGAATGGGCAACGGTCACGGCGCAAACGGTCTGCCTGCATGGCGATGGCGAGCACGCACTGGCGTTCGCCCGCCGACTACGCTCTACATTTGCCGAAAAGGGGATTGTTGTCGCAGCATAACCCCGCTTAATAAAGAATGAAAAAAGGATATCACCATGCCTGAAGGCCCGGAGATCCGCCGTGCAGCGGATAACCTGGAGGCGGCGATCAAAGGCAAACCACTAACTGATGTCTGGTTTGCCTTCCCGCAGTTAAAATCTTATCAATCACGACTTATCGGTCAACACGTTACCCATGTGGAAACGCGTGGTAAGGCGTTGTTAACTCATTTTTCCAACGACTTAACGCTCTACAGCCATAATCAGCTTTACGGCGTCTGGCGCGTGGTTGAAACCGGCGAAGAGCCGCAGACCACGCGAGTATTGCGGGTAAAACTGCAAACGGCTGACAAAACCATTCTGCTTTATAGCGCCTCGGATATTGAGATGTTGACCCCGGAACAACTGACCACGCATCCGTTTTTACAACGCGTTGGTCCAGATGTGCTGGATCCGAATCTGACGCCAGAGGTGGTAAAGGAACGATTATTGTCGCCGCGCTTTCGTAACCGTCAGTTTGCTGGATTACTGCTCGATCAGGCGTTTCTGGCAGGACTTGGTAATTATTTGCGGGTGGAGATCCTCTGGCAGGTGGGGTTAACCGGCAATCATAAAGCGAAAGATCTCAGTGCGGCGCAACTGGATGCACTCGCAGACGCGTTACTGGATATTCCTCGACTTTCTTACGCTACGCGGGGGCAGGTGGATGAGAATAAACATCATGGGGCGTTGTTTCGCTTTAAGGTTTTTCATCGTGATGGCGAACCGTGTGAACGCTGTGGCAGCATCATTGAGAAAACCACGCTGTCCTCGCGCCCGTTTTACTGGTGTCCGGGCTGCCAGCACTAGGCCGACCGTTTCGGCGCATAGGTTGAAATAAACCGCGCAATGGCTGGCCCCGTCAGCAAAATACTGAACAGGCGCAGGGTTTGCATCGCCATAATAAGCGCCATATCGGCATTGCTCCCTGCGGCGATGACCGCCACGGTATCAAGCCCGCCGGGGCTGGTGGCGAGGTAGGCAGTCATAAAATCAATGTGCATAAATCGGGTCAGTCCCCACGCCATACCCGCACAAATAGCCAGCAGAGCAAAAATCGACAGCAGGATTTGTGGCAGCGGGCGCAATGCCCGCAGTAATATTTGTTTATCGAAACCAAGACCAATCCGCCAACCAATTGCCATATACGCCATCGCAAGCAGCCATTCCGGTAGTTCGATGGTGATGAGCTGACCAGACTGGAGCACTGCGCCCGCCAGCATCGGGATGAGCATCGTGCCGGAAGGAAGACGTAGCAAGCATCCCACTGTACCGGCAACGACTGCGAGCAAAATCGTAAGCAGGAGATTAATGCTCACTGAAGGGAACCAGACGATTTGCTGGTTAACCGCTTCAGCGTTATCACCCAGCATCATGCGGGTGACCAGAACAGCGGCCCCCGCGACGAACAGCACTCGCAGATATTGCATAAACGCCACCAGGCGAATATCTGCGCCGTAATCTTGCGCCATAGCGACCATTGCCGCCGCGCCGCCAGGAGAAGAACCCCAGGCACCGGTATTTCCAGGTAATGAGCTATAGCGCACCAGTAGCCACCCAACAATGGCGCTGGAAAGCAGCGTCACCAGTAAAATTGTAAGCACGATCGGCCAGTTGACGGCCAGCGTGGTGAGAATCGAACCAGTGAGGTTTTGCGCAATCATGCAGCCAAGAATGGCCTGGGCGGCGAGAAAAGCAGAGCGGGGAAGTTGCAGAGTAATTCCGCGCATACTAAAGATGATCCCGGCGATCATCGGCCCAAGTAATAGCGCCGCCGGGAGATGAACCGCGAGGAAACCAATAGAAAGGAGAAGTGAGAGCACACATAACATTCCCCACTGCAAAACTGGCATCCTTCGTTCCCTCATTATTTTTTCTTTGGTGTATCGATACAGCATAAAGAAAGCCGGGCCAGGAAAAAATAACAGCAATCAAGGAAAAGGGGAAAATCAGCAATTTTCTGAAAGAGATGCCCTTTCCGGCTGCAAAGGGCATCATGGCAAATCAGTTATAGTTAATCTTAAAAAGCACCACTGTATCGAAGGGGCCAGCCTCGATGGGGGTACCTGGAATGGACGAAAGTTCAGCCGTATAGGTTTTTTCGTAGATCAGCATATCGCTGGTGAAATCGGCGTATTCAGCATATTTATTGAAGGTATAAGGCGAGGCGTTTTCATCCAGCAAACGTAGCTTCAGACCATTACCAATCAACAATGCTTTATCTTCTTCAACCAACGTTTCTTCGGTATAAAAGGAGGAACTGACTTTAAATCCGTCGGTGCATTGGTCATTTTGTGATTTTGTCGTCTTAATACTGAATGTTTTCGACATTGTGTGGCGACGAATATCCAGCAAATTAAATTTACCAAAATCAATCACCTGTGTTTCCGGTGAAATGGAAAAATTGACGCTGCAATCCAGCACGCGAATGTTTTCCAGACCAGTAATATGATATTTCAGGTTTTGGGCGGTAGGGTCTTCGTTAACGCTACCGGCACCGTCAAATTGCACGACGATATAGTCGCTAAGCGTACTTTGATAATCATGCGGCGGCATTTCGCGAATCTTAACGTATAACCGCATACGAGCGAGAAAGGTTCGCGACATGTGAATATTAGCGGGGTCACCCGAGCATATTTTGTTCTGCCAGCCCATCGCGATAATCTGCTCAGGGGTATAAATGTTAATGTTCTTACTGTCGATACACTGGTTGGTGTCGATGCGGCTTTTCCCCAGACTGGCATCGTAATCGACACCATTGTATGTCACGCCGAGTTGATAATAACGATCCTGTACCCCCGGGTAGGGGTTTACCCATGCGTAGACATGTTCGCTTTCAAAGTTGCCGTTGGTATTGTTGTCACAATAGACGGGAATTTTAATATCGTCAGATTCCCAGATCTTATCGCCGGGTTTGGCATTACCTGGCACAGCAAAGGGTTGAATTGCTTCCGATTTTTCTACCGTTCCGCCGGAAGTACCAAAATAGCAGTTCAGCGCTAGCGCAGACTTCAATGGCAGAAATACCAGACAGATGACGAGCAACAATCCTTTGCCAGTACTCATTTCTTCGCCTCCACTGCTTGTAAACGGCATTGTCCGCTGCAGTTGAGCGTCGTCATGCGTAACGCGCCGTAATCATCCATATAACCGAGATAAAACTGCCTGCCGCTATAACTTCCGGTGTTTGTGTTGACCGTACTAAAAGGCGCAACCATCACGGTTTTGAAGCCCGGGAGAATACCTTGCTCATTTCGTCCCAGGTAGGCGATTGTCAGGTAATAGCCGGTCGGGTTTTTTAAGTTAAGTTGATTGCCCTGCTGGCTGACTTGTAACTGTAGCTCGACTTTTTCTCCTGCTTTCTTGCGTAACGCAGACGGTCTCCAGAACACCTTGATTCGACTCTGGATGGCGACCTGCAGAACGGCATGGCCGCTGTTTTTTTCTGGGGAGGGAGGAATTTCACGCATATTGTAGAAAAATAGCGTTTCGCGATCGCCCGGTAATTTTGTGGTCGAGGCTTGCTTTACTATCCGTACCTGCGTTGTTGCTTTCGGTTCCAGACGTTGTATCGGTGGCAGGGCGACCAGAAGATCGTCGCTTTTCTCCCCTTTTTCATTTTCGAGCCAGGAATAAGCGAGGTAGGGGAGTTTATCGCTACGATTATCCACGCGCAGACTGGTAGCTTTATCATTAGCGTTAAACACAATACGAGTGCGATCGGGTTGTAGTGCAGCGTGGCTGCACAGACTGGCAACCAACAACAAAAGGGGTAGTCCTTTCATAAATGTCATTTTCATTTCCTTAATTAATGACAAGGTAAAATCAGTCGATTTGCGGTGTTTTCCATATGTTCAGGAAGATAGAGCGAGCAATGCTGACTATCACCCCAGACCACGGTAAATTGTTGATTTTCAGCGACTCCGCTTAACCAGGCGTGTCCTTCCTCGCCAACCATCCCCACGCTAATGCCGCTATCCTCCTGGCGGATATCCGCTCCGAGGGGAGGGAACTGACCGCTGGCGTTGCGAATGATGACGTTAACGTCTTTACCGGAACGGGAAGCCAGTGATTTGTAACCTATCGCGCCTTCAATCCACGTTTCTTTGATAACGTTATCTGCCACTGTTACGCCGTCGGGTAAATCATTCATGTTCACCGCCACGGTGGAAGGCTGATAACTGGAAATCAACGGCACCACCGCAATGCCAAAATGGTTGGTGTAGTCGAGATTGCCCTGAACCGGAATATCTGCCACGCCATCGGTGCTGACCATCAGGCGTGGTTCATTGGTGGAGCTGCGACGATGGAACGCCGCACCATATTGAGTTGCCGTGAAAGAACCGCTCCAGCTGCTGCTGACGGAACTGTAATCATTGGCGGCATAGGTACCAGAAATATCCCACTCACCCGCTGAACTCAGGTGCTGATAGTTACCGCTCACCTGGGCTCCATTATCCGGACGGTCGGATTGCAGTCCGGTAGACATGCCCCAGCTATTACGTTCATCTAACGTATCATTCCACGACATGCGGTGCGTGGTGCTGTGATTACTGTTTTGCATGTCATAACCGACCCGCCCCCCGTTACCGAAGGGGAGCGAAATCGACAGGTAAATCTGATTGTCGCGATCTTTATCTTCGTAATGGGTTGTATTGAATGACGTCGAGATCGAGATATCTCTCCAGTTACCAATATCAACATTAAAACCCGCCGTGATGTTGGCGGTCGTGGAGGCGTCTGCATTCCACCAGGTTTGATGCAGCAGGTTGGCGTACAGATTGAAGTTCAGTGGGGTAATCGGTTGCCCCACGGATAAGCTGATCGTCTGTTTTTCGTCCTGCGCATCGTTGTCGTTGTATTTGTGATCCAGATAGTTGGCGTAGCTGTGAAAATGACGATCTGAGAAGCGATAAGCGGCGAGCGAAATCGTGCTGTTAGTGGCATCCACTTGTTTGCTGTAATTAAAGCGGTAACTTAAGCCCCGCTCGTCCTGCTGAGTATCAAACTGACTACTGGCCCAGGTGACATCAAACGACAATGCACCAAGCCAGAGCATATTTTGCCCGATACCCATTGCGGCAGAATGGTAGTCGTCACCCGAAATCAGCAGGCCGCCGTACAGCGAGGTATTTGACAGCATCCCCCAGGAAACTTCATTGCTAAAAAAGGTTTCATTTTCAGTTTGATGTGACATGGAGGGCCGTGGCTGACCCGCGGCCAATTTATAGCGAACCTGTCCCTGGCGAGTCAGGAAGGGAGTCGATGCTGCCGAAACCTGGAAATTGTTCACCCGACCATCTTCTTCCGTCACTTTGACATCCAACGTACCCTGGACGGACTGATTAAGGTCATCAATGATAAACGGACCTGGTGGGACTTTTTTCTGGTAAATAACTCGCCCTGAGTGACTCACGGTGACGGTGGCGTTGGTTTGTGCAATGCCGCTGATTTGTGGGGCGTAGCCGCGTAGCTCCCACGGTAACATCCGATCGTCACTTGCCAGTGCCGCGCCGGTATAAGAAAAGCCGTCGAAAATATTGGAACTGAAATCGGTTTCGCCGAGGGTTAACTTAGAGCCTAATTGCGGTAATGGACGAAAAAGATAGGTGCGCGATATTCCGCCTGACTGGTCATGGTTATCTTCGCTATCGGTCTTATTAAGCTGGTAATCACTGCGTAAGCGCCATGCCCCGGCGTTAATTCCGGCGGTACCGTAGGCATTCAGATTAGTGCTGCTGCTGCCGTCCTGTGGGCGGTAGCTGCTGGCAAACAAGTTGTAATCCATCAGGACACCGGCAACACCTTCTTTCCATGTAGAGGGGGGAGCCCAGTTTTCTGAGTGCCACGCCAGCCAGGCTTGCGGAATACTAATATTCAGTTGCTGATTGGCTTGATCGAAATTGAAGAGCATTTCAGGTCGGGAACTGAAATCAATACACCGATCTATCTGTGGCAAGGACTGACGGATATCTGGTTTTAAACCAAATTTATCGACCAGTGAATCATTGATGCATGGAATGGTTTTGTCACCCTTTTTTTGCCAGTTGATTTTTTGCCCATTACTGATTTGGTTGTTATTCACCGCAACGCTAACAAAATATTCACCGGGAGCAATGACTCCTTTTTCCTTTAATAATGAAATATCAATGCGATCTCGCATCGATTTATCGAGGACATTCAGGTTGAATTCGACCGCCAATGCGGAAGGTATCGCCATGACCAGGCAGGATATAAAAGAGAGTCGATAAATATTCACGGTGTCCATACCTGATAAATATTTGAAGAAAGGCGGCGATAGCGCCGCCAAAGTGATACTTATTTATAATCCAGCACGTAGGTTGCATTCGCCGTAACTGCGCCTGGTGTTACGGGCGTAGCCTGATCAATTTGTTCCATCCACGCAAAGAAATTTAACGTTTGTTCGCTGGAGGTTGGTGCCAGGTCGATATCTGGAGTAGCGGTGCCTAAAACGATATTGCTTTGATCTTTATTCATTAAACGCACGCCGACACCGGTCGCTTCACCCGTGCTGGTGTTGTTGAGAATCGGATCTGCGCCGGTGGTTTTCGCTGAGCTGTCAAAGGTGACTGCAACTTTAGAAATCTTGCCGCCGGAACCGTTGTTGGAGTTTTCCAGATCGCAGTTGACTAAGCGCAGGTCGACAGCAACGGCATCGCTGTGATGCGACTGATTAATGTGGCTGGTGGTCACCTGACCGAGTTCAACCTCTTTATCAATATCATCCTGATGTATTTCACACGGTGCTTCAATAACTTCACCTTTAAAGTGAATTTCACCGGATCCTTCATCAGCCGCATAAACAGGTGCAGTGAACAGCAGAGATACGGCCAGTGCGGCCAATGTTTTTTGTCCTTTAAACATAGCTGAGTCCTTTAAATAATGAGATAGAGTGTTGCGAGGCAAGAATATATTAACTGACAGTTGAATGTATTTGGTTTTATTTAACAATATTAAAAAGCTTGTTATATAAAGAATGGAATAATTGAGTGCATAAATTTATTGTTTAATGAGATGAAAGATGGGGTGGGATGGATATGCATAATTTTCATTGGGTTAAAAATGCTACCGGCAGGAAAGTATAAAAATAAACTTATCATTCTGCTCAGTATGTGACTTGTCACATTTTTTCACCTTATTAATGGGTATTTGCATCTGGTTTAATTTTTACAATTTATTATGTTCAGCCATATAAAAAAGAACCCGCTCTATTAAAGGCGGGTCCGGAAAGTAAACGGCTTAGCAATCAACCATTAACGCTTAATGTCGCTTTTAAAGTCGCGTTTTTCATATCCTGTATACAGTTGACGCGGACGGGCAATCTTCATACCGTCACTGTGCATTTCGCTCCAGTGGGCGATCCAGCCAACGGTACGTGCCATTGCGAAAATGACGGTGAACATGGAAGACGGAATACCCATCGCTTTCAGGATGATACCAGAGTAGAAATCGACGTTCGGGTAGAGTTTCTTCTCGATAAAGTACGGGTCGTTCAGCGCGATGTTTTCCAGCTCCATAGCCACTTCCAGCAGGTCATCTTTGGTACCCAGCTCTTTCAGCACTTCATGGCAGGTTTCACGCATTACGGTGGCGCGCGGGTCGTAATTTTTGTACACGCGGTGCCCGAAGCCCATCAGGCGGAAAGAGTCATTTTTGTCTTTCGCACGACGAACAAATTCCGGAATGTGTTTAACGGAGCTGATTTCTTCCAGCATTTTCAGCGCCGCTTCGTTAGCACCACCGTGCGCAGGTCCCCACAGTGAAGCAATACCTGCTGCGATACAGGCAAACGGGTTCGCCCCCGAAGAGCCAGCGGTACGCACGGTGGAGGTGGAGGCGTTCTGTTCATGGTCAGCGTGCAGGATCAAAATACGGTCCATAGCACGTTCCAGAATCGGATTAACTTCATACGGTTCGCACGGCGTGGAGAACATCATATTCAGGAAGTTACCGGCATAGGAGAGATCGTTGCGCGGGTAAACAAATGGCTGACCAATGGAATACTTGTAACACATCGCGGCCATGGTCGGCATTTTCGACAGCAGGCGGAACGCGGCAATTTCACGATGACGAGGATTGTTAACATCCAGCGAGTCGTGATAGAACGCCGCCAGCGCGCCGGTAATACCACACATGACTGCCATTGGATGCGAGTCGCGACGGAAAGCATGGAACAGACGGGTAATCTGTTCGTGGATCATGGTATGACGGGTCACCGTAGTTTTAAATTCGTCATACTGTTCCTGAGTCGGTTTTTCACCATTCAGCAGGATGTAACAAACTTCCAGGTAGTTAGAATCGGTCGCCAGCTGATCGATCGGGAAACCGCGGTGCAGCAAAATACCTTCATCACCATCAATAAAAGTAATTTTAGATTCGCAGGATGCGGTTGAAGTGAAGCCAGGGTCAAAGGTGAACACACCTTTTGAACCGAGAGTACGGATATCAATAACATCTTGACCCAGCGTGCCTTTCAGCACATCCAGTTCAACAGCTGTGTCCCCGTTGAGGGTGAGTTTTGCTTTTGTATCAGCCATTTAAGGTCTCCTTAGCGCCTTATTGCGTAAGACTGCCGGAACTTAAATTTGCCTTCGCACATCAACCTGGCTTTACCCGTTTGTTATTTGGCTCGCCGCTCTGTGAAAGAGGGGAAAACCTGGGTACAGAGCTCTGGGCGCTTGCAGGTAAAGGATCCATTGATGACGAATAAATGGCGAATCAAGTACTTAGCAATCCGAATTATTAAACTTGTCTACCACTAATAACTGTCCCGAATGAATTGGTCAATACTTCCACACTGTTACATAAGTTAATCTTAGGTGAAATACCGACTTCATAACTTTTACGCATTATATGCTTTTCCTGGTAATGTTTGTAACAACTTTGTTGAATGATTGTCAAATTAGATGATTAAAAATTAAATAAATGTTGTTATCGTGACCTGGATCACTGTTCAGGATAAAACCCGACAAACTATATGTAGGTTAATTGTAATGATTTTGTGAACGGCCTATACTGCCGCCAGGTCTCCGGAACACCCTGCAATCCCGAGCCACCCAGCGTTGTAACGTGTCGTTTTCGCATCTGGAAGCAGTGTTTTGCATGACGCGCAGTTATAGAAAGGACGCTGTCTGACCCGCAAGCAGACCGGAGGAAGGAAATCCCGACGTCTCCAGGTAACAGAAAGTTAACCTCTGTGCCCGTAGTCCCCAGGGAATAATAAGAACAGCATGTGGGCGTTATTCATGATAAGAAATGTGAAAAAACAAAGACCTGTTAATCTGGACCTACAGACCATCCGGTTCCCCGTCACGGCGATAGCGTCCATTCTCCATCGCGTTTCCGGTGTGATCACCTTTGTTGCAGTGGGCATCCTGCTGTGGCTTCTGGGTACCAGCCTCTCTTCCCCTGAAGGTTTCGAGCAAGCTTCCGCGATCATGGGCAGCTTCTTCGTCAAATTTATCATGTGGGGCATCCTTACCGCTCTGGCGTATCACGTCGTCGTAGGTATTCGCCACATGATGATGGATTTTGGCTATCTGGAAGAAACATTCGAAGCGGGTAAACGCTCCGCCAAAATCTCCTTTGTTATTACTGTCGTGCTTTCACTTCTCGCAGGAGTCCTCGTATGGTAAGCAACGCCTCCGCATTAGGACGCAATGGCGTACATGATTTCATCCTCGTTCGCGCTACCGCTATCGTCCTGACGCTCTACATCATTTATATGGTCGGTTTTTTCGCTACCAGTGGCGAGCTGACATATGAAGTCTGGATCGGTTTCTTCGCCTCTGCGTTCACCAAAGTGTTCACCCTGCTGGCGCTGTTTTCTATCTTGATTCATGCCTGGATCGGCATGTGGCAGGTGTTGACCGACTACGTTAAACCGCTGGCCTTGCGCCTGATGCTGCAACTGGTGATTGTCGTTGCACTGGTGGTTTACGTGATTTATGGATTCGTTGTGGTGTGGGGTGTGTGATGAAATTGCCAGTCAGAGAATTTGATGCAGTTGTGATTGGTGCCGGTGGCGCAGGTATGCGCGCGGCGCTGCAAATTTCCCAGAGCGGTCAGACCTGTGCGCTGCTCTCTAAAGTCTTCCCGACCCGTTCCCATACCGTTTCTGCGCAAGGCGGCATTACCGTTGCGCTGGGTAATACCCATGAAGATAACTGGGAATGGCATATGTACGACACCGTAAAAGGTTCGGACTATATCGGTGACCAGGACGCGATTGAATATATGTGTAAAACCGGGCCGGAAGCGATTCTGGAACTGGAACATATGGGCCTGCCGTTCTCGCGTCTTGATGATGGTCGTATCTATCAACGTCCGTTTGGCGGTCAGTCGAAAAACTTCGGCGGCGAGCAGGCGGCACGTACTGCGGCGGCAGCTGACCGTACCGGTCACGCACTGTTGCACACCCTTTATCAGCAGAACCTGAAAAACCACACCACCATTTTCTCCGAGTGGTATGCGCTGGATCTGGTGAAAAACCAGGATGGCGCGGTGGTCGGTTGTACCGCACTGTGCATCGAAACTGGTGAAGTGGTTTACTTCAAAGCTCGCGCTACCGTGCTGGCGACTGGCGGGGCAGGGCGTATTTATCAGTCCACTACCAACGCCCACATTAACACTGGCGACGGCGTCGGCATGGCTATCCGTGCAGGCGTACCAGTGCAGGATATGGAAATGTGGCAGTTCCACCCGACTGGTATTGCCGGTGCGGGCGTACTGGTCACCGAAGGGTGCCGTGGTGAAGGCGGTTATCTGCTGAACAAACATGGCGAACGCTTTATGGAGCGTTATGCGCCGAACGCCAAAGACCTGGCGGGCCGTGACGTGGTGGCGCGTTCCATCATGATCGAAATCCGTGAAGGTCGTGGCTGTGATGGTCCGTGGGGGCCACACGCAAAACTGAAACTTGACCACCTAGGTAAAGAAGTTCTCGAATCCCGTCTGCCGGGTATTCTGGAACTCTCCCGTACCTTCGCTCACGTTGATCCGGTGAAAGAGCCGATTCCGGTTATCCCAACCTGTCACTACATGATGGGCGGTATTCCGACCAAAGTGACCGGTCAGGCGCTGACGGTGAACGAGAAAGGCGAAGATGTGGTTGTTCCGGGGCTGTTTGCCGTTGGTGAAATCGCTTGTGTATCGGTACACGGCGCTAACCGTCTGGGCGGCAACTCGCTGCTGGACCTGGTGGTCTTTGGTCGCGCAGCGGGTCTGCATCTGCAAGAGTCTATCGCCGAGCAGGGCGCACTGCGCGATGCCAGCGAGTCTGATGTTGAAGCGTCTCTGGATCGTCTGAACCGCTGGAACAACAACCGTAACGGTGAAGATCCGGTGGCGATCCGTAAAGCGCTGCAAGAATGTATGCAGCATAACTTCTCGGTCTTCCGTGAAGGTGATGCGATGGCGAAAGGGCTTGAGCAGTTGAAAGTGATCCGCGAGCGTCTGAAAAATGCCCGTCTGGATGACACTTCCAGCGAGTTCAACACCCAGCGCGTTGAGTGCCTGGAACTGGATAACCTGATGGAAACGGCGTATGCAACGGCTGTTTCTGCCAACTTCCGTACCGAAAGCCGTGGCGCGCATAGCCGCTTCGACTTCCCGGATCGTGATGATGAAAACTGGCTGTGCCACTCCCTGTATCTGCCAGAGTCGGAATCCATGACGCGCCGAAGCGTCAACATGGAACCGAAACTGCGCCCGGCATTCCCGCCGAAGATTCGTACTTACTAATGCGGAGACAGGAAAATGAGACTCGAGTTTTCAATTTATCGCTATAACCCGGATGTTGATGATGCTCCGCGTATGCAGGATTACACCCTGGAAGCGGAAGAAGGTCGTGACATGATGCTGCTGGATGCGCTTATCCAGCTGAAAGAGAAAGATCCCAGCCTGTCGTTCCGTCGCTCCTGCCGTGAAGGTGTGTGCGGTTCCGACGGTCTGAACATGAACGGCAAGAATGGTCTGGCCTGTATTACCCCGATTTCGGCACTCAACCAGCCGGGCAAGAAGATTGTGATTCGCCCGCTGCCAGGTTTACCGGTGATCCGCGATTTGGTGGTAGACATGGGACAATTCTATGCGCAATATGAGAAAATTAAGCCTTACCTGTTGAATAATGGACAAAATCCGCCAGCTCGCGAGCATTTACAGATGCCAGAGCAGCGCGAAAAACTCGACGGGTTGTATGAATGTATTCTCTGCGCATGTTGTTCAACCTCTTGTCCGTCTTTCTGGTGGAATCCCGATAAGTTTATCGGCCCGGCAGGCTTGTTAGCGGCATATCGTTTCCTGATCGATAGCCGTGATACCGAGACTGACAGCCGCCTCGACGGTTTGAGCGATGCATTCAGTGTATTCCGCTGTCACAGCATCATGAACTGCGTCAGTGTATGTCCGAAGGGGCTGAACCCGACGCGCGCCATCGGCCATATCAAGTCGATGTTGTTGCAACGTAATGCGTAATTAAATGTTGATGCCGGGGAAATCCCCCGGCTATTCAGGAAATCTTTAAAAACTGCCCCTGACACTAAGACAGTTTTTAAAGGTTCCTTCGCGAGCCACTACGTAGACAAGAGCTCGCAAGTGAACCCCGGCACGCACATCACTGTGCGTGGTAGTATCCACGGCGAAGTAAGCATAAAAAAGATGCTTAAGGGATCACGATGCAGAACAGCGCTTTGAAAGCCTGGTTGGACTCTTCTTACCTCTCTGGCGCAAACCAGAGCTGGATAGAACAGCTCTATGAAGACTTCTTAACCGATCCTGACTCGGTTGACGCTAACTGGCGTTCGACGTTCCAGCAGTTACCTGGTACGGGAGTCAAACCGGATCAATTCCACTCTCAAACGCGTGAATATTTCCGCCGCCTGGCGAAAGACGCTTCACGTTACTCTTCAACGATCTCCGACCCTGACACCAATGTGAAGCAGGTTAAAGTCCTGCAGCTCATTAACGCATACCGCTTCCGTGGTCACCAGCATGCGAATCTCGATCCGCTGGGACTGTGGCAGCAAGATAAAGTGGCCGATCTGGATCCGTCTTTCCACGATCTGACCGAAGCAGACTTCCAGGAGACCTTCAACGTCGGTTCATTTGCCAGCGGCAAAGAAACCATGAAACTCGGCGAACTGCTGGAAGCCCTCAAGCAAACCTACTGCGGCCCGATTGGTGCCGAGTATATGCATATTACCAGCACCGAAGAAAAACGCTGGATCCAACAGCGTATCGAGTCTGGTCGCGCGACTTTCAATAGCGAAGAGAAAAAACGCTTCTTAAGCGAACTGACCGCCGCTGAAGGCCTTGAACGTTACCTCGGCGCAAAATTCCCTGGCGCAAAACGCTTCTCGCTGGAAGGCGGTGACGCGTTAATCCCGATGCTTAAAGAGATGATCCGCCACGCTGGCAACAGCGGCACCCGCGAAGTGGTTCTCGGGATGGCGCACCGTGGTCGTCTGAACGTGCTGGTGAACGTGCTGGGTAAAAAACCGCAAGACTTGTTCGACGAGTTTGCCGGTAAACATAAAGAACACCTCGGCACGGGCGACGTGAAATACCACATGGGCTTCTCGTCTGACTTCCAGACCGATGGCGGCCTGGTGCACCTGGCGCTGGCGTTTAACCCGTCTCACCTTGAGATTGTAAGCCCGGTAGTTATCGGTTCTGTTCGTGCCCGTCTGGACAGACTTGATGAGCCGAGCAGCAACAAAGTGCTGCCAATTACCATCCACGGTGACGCCGCAGTGACCGGGCAGGGCGTGGTTCAGGAAACCCTGAACATGTCGAAAGCGCGTGGCTATGAAGTTGGCGGTACGGTACGTATCGTTATCAACAACCAGGTTGGCTTCACCACCTCTAACCCGCTGGATGCCCGTTCGACGCCGTACTGTACTGATATCGGTAAGATGGTTCAGGCACCGATTTTCCACGTTAACGCGGATGATCCGGAAGCCGTTGCCTTTGTGACCCGTCTGGCGCTCGATTTCCGTAACACCTTTAAACGTGATGTCTTCATCGACCTGGTGTGCTACCGCCGTCATGGCCACAACGAAGCCGACGAGCCGAGCGCAACCCAGCCGCTGATGTATCAGAAAATCAAAAAACATCCGACGCCGCGCAAAATCTACGCTGACAAGCTGGAGCAGGAAAAAGTCGCGACACTGGAAGATGCCACCGAGATGGTTAACCTGTACCGCGATGCGCTGGATGCTGGCGATTGCGTAGTGGCAGAGTGGCGTCCGATGAACATGCACTCTTTCACCTGGTCGCCATACCTCAACCACGAATGGGACGAAGAGTACCCGAACAAAGTTGAGATGAAGCGCCTGCAGGAACTGGCTAAACGCATCAGCACGGTGCCGGAAGCAGTTGAAATGCAGTCTCGCGTTGCCAAGATTTATGGCGATCGCCAGGCAATGGCAGCCGGTGAGAAACTGTTCGACTGGGGCGGCGCGGAAAACCTCGCTTACGCCACGCTGGTTGACGAAGGCATTCCGGTTCGCCTGTCGGGTGAAGACTCCGGTCGCGGTACCTTCTTCCACCGCCACGCGGTGATCCACAACCAGTCTAACGGTTCCACTTACACGCCGCTGCAACACATCCATAACGGCCAGGGCGCGTTCCGTGTCTGGGACTCCGTACTGTCTGAAGAAGCCGTGCTGGCGTTTGAATACGGTTATGCCACCGCAGAACCACGCACTCTGACTATCTGGGAAGCACAGTTCGGTGACTTCGCTAACGGTGCTCAGGTGGTTATCGACCAGTTCATCTCCTCTGGCGAGCAGAAATGGGGCCGGATGTGTGGTCTGGTGATGTTGCTGCCGCACGGTTACGAAGGGCAGGGGCCGGAGCACTCCTCCGCGCGTCTGGAACGTTATCTGCAACTTTGCGCTGAGCAAAACATGCAGGTTTGCGTACCTTCTACCCCGGCACAGGTTTACCACATGCTGCGTCGTCAGGCGTTGCGCGGGATGCGTCGTCCACTGGTCGTGATGTCGCCGAAATCCCTGCTGCGTCATCCGCTGGCGGTATCCAGCCTCGAAGAACTGGCGAACGGCACCTTCCTGCCAGCCATCGGTGAAATCGACGAGCTTGATCCGAAGGGTGTTAAGCGTGTAGTGATGTGTTCTGGTAAGGTTTATTACGACCTGTTGGAACAACGCCGTAAGAACAATCAACACGATGTCGCCATTGTGCGTATCGAGCAACTCTACCCGTTCCCGCATAAAGCGATGCAGGAAGTGTTGCAGCAGTTTGCTCACGTCAAGGATTTTGTCTGGTGCCAGGAAGAGCCGCTCAACCAGGGCGCATGGTACTGCAGCCAGCATCATTTCCGTGAAGTGATTCCGTTTGGGGCTTCTCTGCGTTATGCAGGCCGCCCGGCCTCCGCCTCTCCGGCGGTAGGGTATATGTCCGTTCACCAGAAACAGCAACAAGATCTGGTTAATGACGCGCTGAACGTCGAATAAATAAAGGATACACAATGAGTAGCGTAGATATTCTGGTCCCTGACCTGCCTGAATCCGTAGCCGATGCCACCGTCGCAACCTGGCATAAAAAACCCGGCGACGCAGTCGTACGTGATGAAGTGCTGGTAGAAATCGAAACTGACAAAGTGGTACTGGAAGTACCGGCATCAGCAGACGGCATTCTGGATGCGGTTCTGGAAGATGAAGGTACAACGGTAACGTCTCGTCAGATCCTTGGTCGCCTGCGTGAAGGCAACAGCGCGGGTAAAGAAACCAGCGCCAAATCTGAAGAGAAAGCGTCCACTCCGGCGCAACGCCAGCAGGCGTCTCTGGAAGAGCAAAACAACGATGCGTTAAGCCCGGCGATCCGTCGCCTGCTGGCTGAACACAACCTCGACGCCAGCGCCATTAAAGGCACCGGTGTGGGTGGTCGTCTGACCCGTGAAGATGTGGAAAAACATCTGGCGAAAGCCCCGGCGAAAGAGTCTGCTCCGGCAGCGGCTGCTCCGGCGGCGCAACCGGCCCTGGCTGCACGTAGCGAAAAACGTGTGCCGATGACTCGCCTGCGTAAGCGTGTGGCAGAGCGTCTGCTGGAAGCGAAAAACTCCACCGCCATGCTGACCACGTTCAACGAAGTCAACATGAAGCCGATTATGGATCTGCGTAAGCAGTACGGTGAAGCGTTTGAAAAACGCCACGGCATCCGTCTGGGCTTTATGTCCTTCTACGTGAAAGCGGTGGTTGAAGCCCTGAAACGTTACCCGGAAGTGAATGCTTCTATCGACGGCGATGATGTGGTTTACCACAACTATTTCGACGTCAGCATGGCGGTTTCTACGCCGCGCGGCCTGGTGACGCCGGTACTGCGTGATGTCGATACCCTCGGCATGGCAGACATCGAGAAGAAAATCAAAGAGCTGGCAGTTAAAGGCCGTGACGGCAAGCTGACGGTTGAAGATCTGACTGGTGGTAACTTCACCATCACCAACGGTGGTGTGTTCGGTTCCCTGATGTCTACGCCTATCATCAACCCGCCGCAGAGCGCAATTCTGGGTATGCACGCTATCAAAGATCGTCCGATGGCGGTGAATGGCCAGGTTGAGATCCTGCCGATGATGTACCTGGCGCTGTCCTACGATCACCGTCTGATCGATGGTCGCGAATCCGTGGGCTTCCTGGTAACGATCAAAGAGTTGCTGGAAGATCCGACGCGTCTGCTGCTGGACGTGTAGTAGTTTAAGTTTCACCTGCACTGTAGACCGACGTGGATAGGGTGTCGGTCTACGGTTTAAAAGATAACGATTACTGAAGGATGGACAGAACACATGAACTTACATGAATATCAGGCAAAACAACTTTTTGCCCGCTATGGCTTACCAGCACCGGTGGGTTATGCCTGTACTACTCCGCGCGAAGCAGAAGAAGCCGCTTCAAAAATCGGTGCCGGTCCGTGGGTAGTGAAATGTCAGGTTCACGCTGGTGGCCGCGGTAAAGCGGGCGGTGTGAAAGTTGTAAACAGCAAAGAAGACATCCGTGCTTTTGCAGAAAACTGGCTGGGCAAGCGTCTGGTAACGTATCAAACAGATGCCAATGGCCAACCGGTTAACCAGATTCTGGTTGAAGCAGCGACCGATATCGCTAAAGAGCTGTATCTCGGTGCCGTTGTAGACCGTAGTTCCCGTCGTGTGGTCTTTATGGCATCCACCGAAGGCGGCGTGGAAATCGAAAAAGTGGCGGAAGAAACTCCGCACCTGATCCATAAAGTTGCGCTTGATCCGCTGACTGGTCCGATGCCGTATCAGGGACGCGAGCTGGCGTTCAAACTGGGTCTGGAAGGTAAACTGGTTCAGCAGTTCACCAAAATCTTCATGGGCCTGGCGACCATTTTCCTGGAGCGCGACCTGGCGCTGATCGAAATCAACCCGCTGGTCATTACCAAACAGGGCGATCTGATTTGCCTCGACGGCAAACTGGGCGCTGATGGCAACGCACTCTTCCGCCAGCCTGATCTGCGTGAAATGCGTGACCAGTCGCAGGAAGATCCACGTGAAGCACAGGCTGCACAGTGGGAACTGAACTACGTTGCGCTGGACGGTAACATCGGTTGTATGGTTAACGGCGCAGGTCTGGCGATGGGTACGATGGACATCGTTAAACTGCACGGCGGCGAACCAGCTAACTTCCTGGACGTTGGCGGCGGCGCAACCAAAGAGCGCGTAACCGAAGCGTTCAAAATCATCCTCTCTGACGACAAAGTGAAAGCCGTTCTGGTTAACATCTTCGGCGGTATCGTTCGTTGCGACCTGATCGCTGACGGTATCATCGGCGCGGTAGCGGAAGTGGGTGTTAACGTACCGGTCGTGGTACGTCTGGAAGGTAACAACGCCGAACTCGGCGCGAAGAAACTGGCTGACAGCGGCCTGAATATTATTGCAGCAAAAGGTCTGACGGATGCAGCTCAGCAGGTTGTTGCCGCAGTGGAGGGGAAATAATGTCCATTTTAATTGATAAAAACACCAAGGTTATCTGCCAGGGCTTTACCGGTAGCCAGGGGACTTTCCACTCAGAACAGGCCATTGCATACGGCACTAAAATGGTTGGCGGCGTAACCCCAGGTAAAGGCGGCACCACCCACCTCGGCCTGCCAGTGTTCAACACCGTGCGTGAAGCTGTTGCTGCTACTGGCGCTACCGCTTCTGTTATCTACGTACCAGCACCGTTCTGCAAAGACTCCATTCTGGAAGCTATTGATGCAGGCATCAAACTGATTATCACCATCACTGAAGGCATCCCGACGCTGGATATGCTGACCGTGAAAGTGAAACTGGATGAAGCAGGCGTTCGTATGATCGGCCCGAACTGCCCGGGCGTTATCACTCCGGGTGAATGCAAAATCGGTATCCAGCCGGGTCACATTCACAAACCGGGTAAAGTGGGTATCGTTTCCCGTTCCGGTACACTGACCTATGAAGCGGTTAAACAGACCACGGATTACGGTTTCGGTCAGTCGACCTGTGTCGGTATCGGCGGTGACCCGATCCCTGGCTCTAACTTTATCGACATCCTCGAAATGTTCGAAAAAGATCCGCAGACCGAAGCGATCGTGATGATCGGTGAGATCGGCGGTAGCGCTGAAGAAGAAGCGGCTGCGTACATCAAAGAGCACGTTACCAAGCCTGTTGTGGGTTACATCGCTGGTGTGACTGCGCCGAAAGGCAAACGTATGGGCCACGCGGGTGCCATCATTGCCGGTGGTAAAGGGACTGCGGATGAGAAATTCGCTGCTCTGGAAGCCGCAGGCGTGAAAACCGTTCGCAGCCTGGCGGATATCGGTGAAGCACTGAAAACTGTTCTGAAATAAATATCTGTAATAAGAAATAGCCCTCGCCGCTTCCCTCTACAGGAATGGCGAAGGGCTGTCGGTTTCGACATGGTTGGCCATCGTATGATGGCCTTTTTTATGCCTTAAATGTTAACCACGGTCGAAATCTGACCGCTGGCTTGACTGCATGACCACAGCCACTGTGGATTGCCGCAACCGACCGCAAGCCACGAATAAGAACGACGGCGAATTTCGAATCGTTACCTGATGCACTGGCTTCCCAGCGTTTGACCGTAGCGTTAAGTAAATCAACAAAAGCGATGTTCACCGCTTATCGTCAAGTCGTGCCATTTGTCAGCCAGGATCGGGTCTTTACCCGGATATTGCAGCATCGCAAAAATTCTTAGAGGGATATGCTATAAATCAAAAATAAAATCTTTGTTGATTGTTTATCATAATATCCACAGATATGATAAATGATATCAATTTAATAATTTTCACTTAATGTGATTCCGGATAATTCGAAAGGCGCTGTGCTTTTCGGATTATTATTATCTGATTAAGATATTTGTCACGCCAGGCTTACTGGGTTATAAATGTCAATCATGATTCTTATAAATTATTTATTGCTGCTTTGGTTACCATTACTTCGTAATAAGTAATGTGTTTTTGATGGTTTAAACTATTTTTAAGGGACGGCATTATGCGAGGAAAAATACCTAAAACGGAGCTGCTGGTGACTTTTGAGGTCGTCGCACGTCATGAAAGTTATACCAGAGCGGCAGAGGAGTTAGCGTTAACCCAAAGTGCTGTATTCAGACAAGTGAGTGCGCTGGAGGAATTTTTACATACTCCGTTATTTTCACACTCTAAAAAACGTATTTTTCTTAATGATGCAGGGAAGTATTACCTGGGGATAGTAAAAGAAACATTAAATAAGCTGGAACGCGATACCAATACCATTATGACCTGGCAGCCTACGGTTCAGGTTATTGAACTTGCCGTTAATCCTACTTTTAGTACCCACTGGTTAATCCCAAATTTACATGAATTCACAAAGTTACATCCCGATATTATTGTTAATATTCATTCTTTAGCTAATAACGGCGATTTTCTTAATCGGGAGTACGATGCTGTCATTATGCGCGAAAATTTTTGCGCGCCCTGGGCGGAAGTAGAATATCTCTTTGATGAGGAGATTTTGCCGGTATGCAGCGGCAGTTTGCTTGCAATGTCCGATCAAAAACTGTCAGTGGCAGAACTGCTTACTGAGTTACCACTTCTGCATCAAAGTACCCGTATTACTGGCTGGGAAGAGTGGTTTGCCTTATCTGGCGTTAGCAGTCCGCTGGTCAACAACGGACCACGTTTCGATTTGCTTTCAATGCTGATTGCCGCCGTGCGCTCTAATCTCGGCGTGGCGCTGTTACCACGTTTCGCTATTCAACATGATTTGGATAGTGGCGATATGGTGATCCCCTGTGATGTGCCTATTCGTACCGGTAATCGTTTTATTATGACGTGGCAGGAAGAGAAGTCTGACTCACCGCACTTGCAGCAATTTCGTGAATGGTTGCTGGCGAAATCGGTTGTACCGCAGGAGATGTAAAACCTGCGCCTGGCGGGATGCCAGGCGCAGTTATTACCAGTCGATACCCGGCTGCGCCTGAATGCCGTTATCAAAAGCATGTTTGACGGGGCGGATTTCGCTGACCGTATCCGCCATTTTTAATATCTGACTGTGGCAACCGCGTCCGGTGACAATGACACTTTGTTGTGCCGGGCGGTTTTGCAGAGAAGCGATCACTTCTTCGGTGTCCAGATAATGGTAAGCCAGCATATAGGTCAGCTCATCAAGCACCACTAAGTCGTAACGCTTGTCAGCCAGCATCCGTTTGCTTTCCGACCAGACCTCTTTCGCCGCGTCGATATCCGCTTGCCGGTTCTGTGTCTCCCAGGTAAAACCGGTTCCCATAATATGAAACTCAACCCCGAGCGGCTGGAGAAGGTTGTATTCGCCGTTGTCCCATTGCCCCTTGATGTACTGCGCAACCCCCACCGTTTTGCCATGACCCACCGCGCGCGTCACAGTACCAAACGCGGCAGTGGATTTCCCTTTGCCATTGCCGGTGAAAACAATCAAAATCCCTTTTTTCTCTATCGCCGCCGCGATGCGCGTATCGACCTGTTCCTTCAATTTCTGCTGGCGTTGCACATGCCGTTCAGTTGAAATTCGCGCTTCCATTCATTTTCCTTAATGTCCCGCAGGGCAACTGGCGCAGCGGTGTTGCTGCTCAAACTGACTAAAGAAATTATTGCCTTTATCATCTACCAGGATGAATGCGGGCAGATTTTCCACTTCCATCATCCACACCGCTTCCATACCCAGCTCCGGGTATTCCAGGCAACGCAGACTTTTGACATATTCTTGCGCCAGTAACGCAGCTGCACCGCCAATACTACCCAGATTGAAGCCACCATGTTTGTGACAGGCATCGGTGACCTGCTGGCTGCGGTTACCTTTCGATAACATCACCAGACTGCCGCCAGCCGCCTGGAAGGTATCGACATAACCGTCCATTCGACCGCCCGTGGTTGGACCCAGTGAACCGCAGGCCATGTTTTCCGGTGTTTTCGCCGGGCCAGCGTAATAGACAATATGATGCTTCAGGTAATCCGGCATCGGTTCGGCGTTATCCAGCCGCGCTTTTATTTTGGCGTGGGCGATATCGCGTGCCACTACGATGGGACCACTTAACGACACGCGGGTGCCTACCGGTAATCTGGCGAGATCCTGCATCACGTCACGCAACGGACGGTTTAGATCCAGTTGTACATGTTGCGCGTGATTTTCTTCCCGCAGTGAGGCTGGAATATATTGCCCCGGATTGTGTTCGAGTTTTTCCAGCCAGATACCGTGCTTGTTAATTTTTGCTTTGATATTGCGATCGGCAGAACAGGAGAGCGCCATAGCTATCGGGCAAGAGCCACCGTGACGCGGCAGACGAATGACGCGAATATCATGAGCGAAATATTTACCCCCAAATTGCGCACCAATACCAAATTGCTGACTGACCTCGAGCAACACTTTTTCCAGCTCAATATCACGGAATGCTTGTCCCTGCTCGTTTCCGCTGGTGGGCAAATTGTCGTAATATTTCGTAGAGGCCAGCTTGGCAACTTTTAAGGTTTGATCGGCTGAAAGCCCTCCGACGACAAAGGCGATGTGGTAAGGCGGGCAGGCAGCGGTGCCCAGCGATTTCATTTTTTCGATTAAAAATGCGGTCAGTTTTTCTGGTTGCAATAAGGATTTGGTTTCCTGATAAAGTGCGGCTTTATTGGCGGAGCCGCCCCCTTTATTAACACAGAGAAAATGGTACTCATTACCAGCGACAGCGCTGATATCAATCTGCGCCGGGAGATTGGTTTGCGTATTGACTTCGGTATACATATCCAGCGGCGCATTTTGTGAAAAGCGCAGATTATTTTCCTGGAAAGTACTGTAAATGCCTTTGCTTAAGGCTTCAGCGTCGTTACCTCCCGTCCATATCTGTTGCCCTTTACTGGCAACAATAGTTGCGGTGCCGGTATCCTGACAGTTGGGTAATACCCCTTTTGCTGAGACTTCAGCATTACGTAATAACTGCAACGCAACGTATTTATCATTACTACTGGCCTGCGGATCGTTAAGAATGCTGGCGACCTGTTGCAAATGAGCGGAACGTAAGAAAAAAGAGGCTTCATAAAATGCCTGCCGGGCAAGCAGCGTTAATGCTTCAGGAGCGATTTTTATCACTTCTTCGCCGTCTAATTCCGTTACTGTAATATGTTGATCGCTAATTAATGTATATTCTGTACCGTCTTTATTTTGTAGAAACGGTTCTTGCCAGATAAATGGTTTGGACATATTTCACTTTTCACCTTAAACGTTAGTGTTACTTAATTGCCGTCTAACTTCATGATCCGGCTTATAAAAATGCGTAGTCATTGGCTTCTGATTGCTTAAGATCCCCCTCAGGGCAGAGCAACGTTCGATTCATTGGGTTTTAATGCTTTACCCCGACAACCCTCGCCGAAATGTTCGCCTTCCCACCGACTCACCATCGCAGCGCCCATTGCGTTGCTCATGACGTTTGTCGCGGAACGCCCCATATCAAGGAACGGATCAACGCCCATCAGCAAGATCAGCCCCGCTTCCGGAATATTGAACTGGTTGAGCGTGGCGGCGATAACCACCATTGAGGCGCGTGGTACGCCAGCCATTCCTTTCGAGGTCAACATCAGGATCAACAGCATGGTGATTTGCTCACCGATGGATAAATGGATATTGCAGGCCTGGGCGATGAAAACTGTGGCGAAGGAGCAGTAGGCCATTGATCCAACGAGATTAAATGAGTAGCCAATGGGTAAGACAAAGCTGGCAATTTTGGGGGAAACGCCAAATTGCTCCAGTTTTTCAAGCGTTCCCGGAAAAGCCGCTTCAGAACTGGATGTGGTAAATGCCAGCAGGGCGGGTTCCGAAAGGGCGCGGGTCAGGCGTCTGATGCAGGGGCCAACATAAACGATGGCCAGACCGATAAGCAGCACCCAAAGTAATAACATGGTGAAATAAAATTCACCCATAAAGATCCCGGCGCTCACCATAACTGCCAGTCCTCGTTCAGCAATCAATGCTGAAATAGCAGCGAATACGGTCAGGGGAGCGAAGAGCATGACGTAGCCAGTGAGCTTTAACATGGCATGTGCCAGCGAATCTAAGGCGTGAACGATGGCGCTGCCTTTCTCGCCAATCGCCGTCAGGCTACAGCCGAGGAAAATTGAGAACACCACGATTTGCAAAATTTCATTGTGCGCCATGGCATCGACAATGCTGGTGGGGAAAGCATGCGAAATAAATACTTTTAGCGTAAAGGGTTCTGACGCGACCACTCCGGTGGTTTCGGCTCCGTGTGCAACAAAATTAATTCCTGTGCCTGGCATGAAGAAATTTACTGTTATCAAGCCTAAGGCAATTGACAGCAATGAGGCGCAAATAAATAAAAAGAGTGTTTTAGAAAAAATACGACCAAGGGCTTTGGCATCTCCCATTTTAGCTATACCTACCACCAGGGTAGAGACCACTAACGGAGCGATAATCATTTTTATCAGTCGTAAGAAAATCGTCGTGAATATCGATATTTCTTGCGCATAGAGTTTTGCGGTTTCCGGTGAAGCAGTGTTATTGAGCACTACGCCGATAATCATTCCAAGTACCAGCGCCAAAAGAATCATCGTGGTTAAACTTATTTTCTTCATTTTTTCCTCCATCAGGTGCACCGCGATAAATCAGAATCAGGAGAAGTAGATGCCCGAATAGAGATTCAGGCATCTACCTGCTATTACAACCTTACAAATAGCTGAAGTGTTGAACTGCAATAAGTGACGGGATGTCAGTTGGCTAAAAGTGTTCGGATTTTTACAAATCGAAACTCATATTTAATAAAGGTGCATGTTGCTGTGCGCCATAGACATCATTGTCACCTACATTCCCGGAGATAATATCTCGTGGCATGACGATTTTTACTGCGTTAGAAGGATCAAACCAGACAATACGATGAATAAAGTCAGGTTCAACATGATATAAGCGCGCGATCAGTTCTGGGGTTAATTGCCCTGATGATTTAACTCGCTCATAGTTTTCTTTCGTTTTAAATAAAATATCTAAAACCAGTTCGTAAGGTCCGGCATTTTTCGAACGAATGACTTGCGCCAGTGAGACAATTGACTGTTTCATGCCTGAACTCCTTCTGGCGTCACCTGTTCAATATGGAAATCAAAACGCAGAGCGTCGTTGGCTTCAATCAGGTGATATATGGAAAATTCGTATACTGGCCCGCCCTGGATATCAGAAGGGGAGAACGGGAACGCCAGGTTGCCTGCGGTAGCGATGCGGTTTTCATAGCCGTAGTGCAGCATAGTAGAGCGCACCAGCGAGCAAACGCTGTTGGCAATCTCCTGGGTCGGCGCAACTACATCTAGGACAATCCCCAGCTCATGCCCGGCAGTTTGCATCGGTTCATGGTCGCCCATCACCCCGTTTTTGCCGTACAGGTGGAAATTGATGTGAATGCTGTCATCGTCGAGCGACAGGTTACGCGAAACGCTGGTTTTGACTTCATCGATGATTTTATCGATCCCGGCGATCATGATCGGGTCGCGCGTTCCGGCGATGGTCAGACAGCGGAAGCCCACCCGTCGCGCACCTTCCAGTTTCAGGGAATACGGCGTTTCTTCATGCTTAGAACCGCTGACGTACACTTCGCTGTCATTGACCGCTTAAAATGTGCAGCCTTTCAGGTTCAACACGCCGCCAGGTCCAGGCAGGAAGTAGGGATCGGATTTCTCATACAGTGTGTGTGCAGCCGCTGACGTTTCGGTAAATTTACGCTTCGGATTAAATGTCTTCAGCGTAAAGCCGTTGTCATCAATGATGCCCATCGCACAGTCAGAGCCTGAGCCGGGCGTTGCGGCGATTGCCGCGCATTCAAGGATTTTCCCACAATGCAGCGCCAGACCTTCATCAAAGCCTTGCATGATCGGAAGCGCAGCAAAGCAGGCCGGGTCGTAAGCGCGCCCGCCCAGCACCACTTGCGCGCCTTCTTTCAGCGCCCGCTGGAAGGGTTCGATGCCCATTTGCGCAACGATATACGTACTTTCGTCAATCGCGTCGTGGGTTAACGGCGGGACAAACTCCAGCGCCGTGATTTTGCCGTTATCCAGCGCCTGGTGGACGATGGCTTTGTCAACGTCTGCCGGGATCAGCGCCATTGAGAACGAGAGGTGCTCTTCCTGGGCAATCTCATGAATTATTTCTCGGCACCACTCCAGGTGTGGTGCGGCACCAGAACCGCCAGCCGTTCCGATCACCACCGGTATATTATTTTGCACGCCTGCGGTGATCATATAGCGCAGATCGCGCTTGACCCCTGCGCGATCGGTAAACGGTTTGCCTGCCCCGAGGTAGTGGGGGCCTGGATCGGAAGAGCCTGCATCAACGGCGATCAGATCGGGCGATTCTGCCATCGCTTTACGGAAGCTCTCTTCCGGGAATCCATACCCGAGGATTGCCGTTGGCGATAACACTTTAAAAGAACGAGCCATTTGTTAATCCTTAGCCTGCAACAGCGCGATAGTACGATTCATTTCGTTGAAGACGATATCGAGGCCTTCGTCAAAGCCCATCCCTGGCTTTACCAGCATACGCATAGGGCGAGCGGCAAGGGCGACGTGGACACAGGTGCGGGCACTGACATCAGTTTCATTGCAGGTGCCGCCCTGGTACGCTTCCATGCTGTGGCTATTGCAGTAAAGAACCGCATCGACGATGTTGTGAATACTGCCCAGATCCGGGGTTTTGATTTGCACCATGTGACAACTGGCGGCATCAGTAAAATCAACAATATCCTGGTAGGTGTTACACCATTCATCGGCCACAATTTTCACGCCGGAACCGAGGCGCGTCAGCTCTTTGGTAATCGCGGTCAGCAGGCGAATTTGATCGGGCTTGTTACCGGCATCGACCGGCCCTTCAATGTAGAGCGGCAGGCCTTGCGCTTCTTTTTCCAGGCTGGCGATGTATTGCGCACAGCGAAGCGGATCCATATCGAAGATCAGACCGATAGTGCCGTATACATCGATGTGCAGGGTAGGGTGGTAGCGTGCGCTGGTGCGCTTGCTCAGAATACGATCCGACAGCCAGCGGACATATTCGCGCAGTTTTTCACCTTTAAAGCCTAGTTTCTCTTCGACGTTATTAATCAGTGCATGGGGCAGCACGTCGATGCCCTTAAGGATCATCTTATCGACGGCGATATATCGATCGTCACCGCTCTGACCAAATAATGGAATGGATTCCGCCACGCGTGGCAACTGCCATTCATCGCAAACTACTTCAGTTTTCAGACGGCCGGTTGCCAGCGCGGTAGCATCAAGCAGCGCCTGTGATAATCCGTAGCGCACGGCGGTATGCAGCAAGTTGCCGTCAATACGCAATTTGTCGAAGAAACGGGCATTCGGCAGGAAAGCATCCACATCGCGGCCTACCAGTAATGGCTTGATATGGTCGTTGAGAAACGGAATAAAGTGCTCAGCGAGGAACAGTGGATCGCGACCACCTGCCCCGGAATACTGTACGGCAGCACAGTCACCTACGGCGACCGCGCCGTTTTCCAGAATCAACTGTACCGATACGCACTCCCCGGCCTGACGAACGGCGTTAAACCCCTGTGTTACCGGCTCCCCGGTATAAAAAAAGCCGTCATGACCCGCTCCGTTTTTTATCGCCTGCTGGTCATCGAAATAGAATGAGGAGTAGCCAGCGGTGAACAGGGCCTGTTTTATTTTCATTATGGTCTTCCTATTAATTTACTGTGGGATACAGCATTGATGTCATCTACAACCATCTGGAATGTCGGTTGGCGTCCTTCAAAGCGTGCGCGTTCAGCAACGTAATCGTGGTGGAGGTCGAGAATATCTTTTGGCAATGGAACGGCTCCAGCTTCCAGTACGCGTATCGCGCCGGTGTTGTCACGGACCGGAAGAATTTTGCCCGCGTTACACGCGGCTGGTGCAAACGGCACATCCAGTACGCCCGCTTCAAATGCCAGCACCGTACCGCGCGCAATATCACCATTACCCAGTTCGAACACTTTATTCAGTACTGCGCGAACCTCGCTCTTAATCAGTTCAATTTCCAGTTCAACCGCAGGGCACGGCGGGAATTTCTGCTCGTTGACCATGTTGAGCATCTGGCGGGAGGCTTTCAGCCCCTGAATGTTGGCAGCG
Source organism: Escherichia sp. WS1450 (assembly GCF_046487395.1). Lineage (NCBI taxonomy): Bacteria > Pseudomonadati > Pseudomonadota > Gammaproteobacteria > Enterobacterales > Enterobacteriaceae > Escherichia > Escherichia sp. WS1450. The sequence goes on along the minus strand of NZ_JBJQJO010000008.1, from coordinate 42,947 downwards.
GCAGTCGGGATACCCCAGGCTTCGTGCGGGCTTTTGGTGATGACTTTGGTGGCACCAGACATCCCCGCGACGGCTGCGCCCCAGGAGATAATAGCGAACGCTTTCGATTCGTCTTCCGGAAAGCCGCCCATCCACTGGTGAAACACGGTACTTAATTCATAGTCGGTATAGCCATAGCTCTGAAAATATTCGTGTGCAAGTTCACGCAGAGACTGGATCGCCGCAACATCCTGCGTCAGGCTGCCGACCTGTCCATAACCAACGGTGATAGATTTCACACCCTGTTCCAGCGCCAGCAAGCCTTCGATTATCGCGATAGAGTGCGAGATAAACGGCGGGATCAGCGTACCCGTTAGTGGGCCAAACGGTTCGCGGTTGATGCGGATCCCGTGTTCTTCATACATCCCCATTAAACGGTCGCAGTACTGCCAGTCGCGGATCGATTTTTCCAGCGTTACGCGTTTGGCATACGGAATATTGTAGGAAATGCCGCCGCCTTCATAACTGGTAAAGCCGCTGGCCATCGAGATTTCAGCCAGCAGACGCGCATCTGGCGTGCCGTGGCGGATCTGTAGCGGTTTTTGCAGAGTTTCGGTGAGGCGACGGCAAGCTGCGACGCCGTGGTTAACGACCGGTAAACCGTTCAGTTTAGAGGTTCCGGCTTCGATGGATTTTTTAATCCCTACAGCAGCTTCTTCGTACCGATTCAGACGGGTATATGCATCGATGGTGCTCGGCAGCAGATCGCACTCTTCTTGTAGTGTTTTCAGTAGTTCGATGTGTTCGTCCATCAGCGCCACGCCTGCGCGCGGTTGGCTAAGAGTTTTACCTTCCTTGTCTGCTTTCAGCAGGGCAAGAGAGAAGCGTTTATGCTCAGGAATGGTTTGTTGGTATTTAACGCCATCTTCAAAGTTTTCAACATCCTTGCCGGTTTCCCAGGTTTTCAATACCTGTTGCCGCTCGGTCATGAATTCGTTATGGGTTAATTTCTTATTTCGAAGTTCCATTGATTGCAGCCTTAATTGTTATAGGGTTAAGCATTGAATACTGGTGCGCGCGGCGGCCAGCGGATCGACTCTGGCGACGTTTGCCAGCAGTGGTAATAGCCCCCGGGAATCGCGGTAATATTCAAATTCGGTCGGTAAGAGAATGCGTTTACCGTAGTCGTTTAACTCGCGGTATTTCAACCAGTGATGCATATCGAACTGACTGGCACGCGAGAGCCATCCGCCGGATCCCACGACTTTACGCACGGTTGTCAGGTCTCGTCCCATCTGTAAATCGACATTGCCGACGCAGGTGCAGACCTCTTTTTTGGTGCCCGCATGTCTTTCGGTGGCATAACCCACACACAGTCCGGCCAGGACGGTATCGAAATATTTTTCTTCTGCATTCGCGGGTAAGTAGTCGGGATGAGCGACTAGATGGCGGAGGTAATGATAAAAAGCGTCCAGCTGTGCGGGTTGCTGAGCAAAATTCACATTGACTAACTCTTTCGCACTTTCACCAACCACCATTGCCGAGACGCGCATTCCCAGATCGCCTTCCACCGTCCGTTTTACGAAGGGTTCCGGTACGCCATGTAAAACAGTGTCGGGCGAGAGCGTGTTGGCACAGGCGGAATAGACATCGGTGGTTGCGCCGCCCATGTCGATCAGCATGAACTCTTTCCAGCTGTGATCGACGTTACTGATTGCCTTAACCAGTTCAAAGACCGTCCATGGTGTCGGCATTGGTTCTTCGCCTGTTTTATCAACAATGACATCCAGCCCTTTCCCTTTAACGATGCGTTTAAGGAATATGTCGCAGATAGCCTGGCGTGCAGCTAAAGGGTTCGGATGGTCAAGATCGGGCAGAACGTTGTCGACGATGGTCAGGTCTTTATGCCCGAGGATCTCCTGCACCTCGTCCTGAATATCCCGGTTTCCGGCATAAATAATGGCGCAGTCGAGTTTGGATTCTGCCAACACACGGGCGTTATTCAGTCCGTAGCTTTCTTCTCCGCCATCGGTGCCGCCGGTGAATAAGAGAATATCGGGCTGCGTTTCTTCCAGTGCCTGGATATCACGGCGGTTCAGCTTGTAGGCGTAATATTGCGCAATTTTAGCACCCGCAGAGTGAGCGGTTACTTTCGCGGTTTCCAGGGTGATAGAAGGCACCAATCCCATTGCGGCAACCGCCAGCCTACCTTTGGCAGAGGAGGAATACTTCAATGCAACCTCACCACTGTTTAACAGGGGGAGGGCATCATCTACGTTTAACACCTGGTCCAGGCTGGAGAAAAACCCCTTCGCCAGATGATGGGTGGTGGTTGGGGTCAGAACGTGGTTAACCAACGTTAACGCGTCCCCCTCCCGGGTGAAGAGGGCTGCTTTGGTCCACGTCGAACCAATATCGACAGAGACGATTTGCATCAGATTGCCTCTTCAAGAATGCGAGTATCAACGTTATGACGTTGGTTGATATCGTGGGCCATCAGCTGACAAACATCTTCTAAGTCATGACTTGGGGAAAAGACGCGATCAAATCCCATCTCTTTGAACTTGGTTTCCACGTCAGCGAAGTCATGTTTTCCGACCACCAGGTTACCGCCCACATAGAGCAGGATGTTACCCAGCCCACGCTCGATGCAGCGTTCGCGCATGCCCAGACAATCGATATCGCCATGCCCATAGATAGAGGAGACGACAATCGCGTCAGCACCAGTTTCAATGGCAGCATCAATATATTCGTCCTGGCTGACCATTACGCCCAGATTAATAACTCTGAAGTCATGGTTGCTAAAAACGCGGTCCAGAACTTTATTGCCTACTGCATGGCAGTCCGCGCCAATAACGCCAATCACAAGTGTTGCTTTCTTCATGGGTAATCCTTTGTAAGACAGAGAGTAAAATAAGTTACACACGTCGTATTTATGGCCGCTCATAACGGCACAGGTTTAATATCACAGGAGTGTCTTTATCTGACCGTAATGTTGCAATTGATCTATTTTCAAAATGTCTTTCGGGAAATGATTGTTTAAAGTGTGTTTTCAAATTCTCATTTTAATTCAGTGTGTTATGTCAACTAATGTCATGAATGTTAAATTTTTAAAATTAACTTGATTTGATGTATTGAGATAATTGTGATCAACTTCTAATTTGCATTTTTGTGACGTGGCTTTAGCCATGAGTAAATGCATTTCATAAAAGTTAAGTCGAATTTCACTGCAATTCATCTCTGCTTAATGTAAAAATAATGTTGAAAATAACAAATAATTAATGATTCATGCGAATTATGACCTTTGTTAGCTCTTTTGATTTTTCGTAAAAAAGAAAAGTACATGAAGGTGCTACCAGTACGAGTAACGTTAATCAAAAGTTTTATTACGTCTGGCAATAACGCAGGCCATTTTCGCGACTGGGTGGATTTAATCAGTATAATCCTCATACAATAGGTCAGGATTTACTGAACCGTTAACGGGGATTTGGTGTTGAAATTTAGAAATGGCGGAGTCAATTAATGAAGACAATATCGGAAAAATGACAGTGTCAGAATTAATTTCAATTAATCCTTCTCGTTGTTGACCAAAAAAGATATTTATCTTGATTTCATTTGTACTACGGCAATCAATATGCAGTAATTTTTGATCGCTGAGATTTTCTGTTTCATAAATGTTTTTGGCGATAGTCGGATGTATTGATGCCAGACATCTGCTCAGATAAGCCAGATCCTTTAGGGAATACCCCGCTGAGTAGAGGATGTCAGAGAATTTTTGTGTGTCAACTGTTGTCTCTGAAGCGTATGTTGCATTGACAGGAAGGGTGTTGAAAGAGATTTGAGATGGGATCATTATTTAAATCTTTCCGTGAGTAATAAAAATTAATCCCCGGGCATTGTTTAGCAATATTTGCCACAGGGAATATATAAAAATTAAAGTATTTGATTGGCATCGGTTAACTGATCAATAACCAGTGCCAGATTGGTAAACATTTTGAAAAAGCGATACTGGCTCGGAATATCTCTTTCAAAGACGAAACATTCAATGTCATTGTTTGAAAAATAAAGGACTAGTGTTGCTGATTCGTCAGGAAAAATATGGAAATATATCTGGTTACCAGAAGGAGGATAGTCCAGAAGAAGGGTATCTTTGCCCGTCACATACCTGTTGTGGTCGTGGATGCTGCGCTCACACTTCATCAGAGGTGTCATGATACTCATGTATTCATCTGATGTTAATATATTAAAATCACCATCCATTTTAAAGAAACGATAAAGTAACAGTACATCCTCTTGCGTAACCGGTTCGTTTGTTTTTAGAGGGAAATAAGTGGGAACCAGAAGATGAGGTTCTAATCTATTTTGTTGAGCGCTATAACTAAATTTGAACATAAATTCCGGATCGCTCATCAATTGAGCGACATAATTATGCCTGGCTTCAAAAGTTTTAACTTTTATCAGGTTAAATAAGTCTGTTTCGTCATCCTGTATTAAAAGACATTGACCATAGCAGCCAGGCTTTTTTTCATTATAAGCAGAAACGGTTATTCTGTCAGGAGTGTCAACGTTATATCCAAAAGCCAGATAGTGACCTTCCTCATCGAGATTTGTTTCCAGGTTATTTAAATTCATCACATGAAGTGTTTGCAATGCTGGTTCAATGAGCTGTTGACTCTCTGAGGTAAATGTTTCGCGCTGCGTTGTATAAAGTGTATCGATTCCAACGACTATCCGATGTGGGTCAAGGATGGCGGCAATCATCTTTATTACCTGCACAGTCATGGGTGATGTCATTGATTCTTTATCTGTTTTTAGAGGATCATTAGATGGCCAACCTGAGAAGCGATTGACAGCAGAACTGATATTATCAGGACTCATAGCAGCAACCTCATTGTAATCAAGCGAGGCGCTGAGCGTACTCGGCTATAGAAAAACTAACTTGCAAAAATCGCTCATTTTTCATTTATCAGGCGAAAGTGGTCTCTGTTCACTCAGAAACAATCACTCCCGCTAAGTCATACCTGTTTCATCGATACATTTAAGTGATTATTACTAATGAAACAATAACATAACGGGCTTACGGCCGGTGCTCATAAACGCAACAATCAATTAACTTTGATAAAAATATGTTATGTAAAATAGCAACAAATTGGCTAATCTAATCAATTGGTATTATAAAAAGTGGATAAGGCGGTTCTGTTAAATAAAACACTGGTTTTTTATCTATACCTTTTCATTGTAATAATTGTGTTGCATAAATATTTCACAATAAATTAACAATAAAATCACCAATGATCTATGGTTTATACATAATTAACATATTTGGTTGGTTTTGATATAAATCAATTTTTAATTCTTGAAAAAAATCTGCAAAACACGATAAATTGTCGTAGATCAAATTGGTGAGATCGTGACAATTTCGCTATAAATTGATCACTGTCGAAAAATGCAAATTTGCTCAATAAAAACCTGTTTATTGTAAGGATTTTGCGGCGTAATATAATTACGGGATCAATTTGGTTTATTCATTAACATATTTGTAACTTTTTTATCATTGTCTTTTCCTCTTTTGATGAAATGGCAACGATAGAGGCGAGCAAATAATTTTGTATTGGGGCATGCGTGTGACCCTTTCTAACGGGGTTCACTCTCGGAGTCTTCATGCGATGAGCAAGGAGTCATGATGTTAGATATAGTCGAACTGTCGCGCTTACAGTTTGCCTTGACCGCGATGTACCACTTCCTTTTTGTGCCACTGACGCTCGGTATGGCGTTCCTGCTGGCCATTATGGAAACGGTCTACGTCCTTTCCGGCAAACAGATTTATAAAGATATGACCAAGTTCTGGGGCAAGTTGTTTGGTATCAACTTCGCTCTGGGTGTGGCTACCGGTCTGACCATGGAGTTCCAGTTCGGGACTAACTGGTCTTACTATTCCCACTATGTAGGGGATATCTTCGGTGCGCCGCTGGCAATCGAAGGTCTGATGGCCTTCTTCCTCGAATCCACCTTTGTAGGTCTGTTCTTCTTCGGTTGGGATCGTCTGGGTAAAGTTCAGCATATGTGTGTCACCTGGCTGGTGGCGCTCGGTTCAAACCTGTCCGCACTGTGGATTCTGGTTGCGAACGGCTGGATGCAAAACCCAATCGCGTCCGATTTCAACTTTGAAACTATGCGTATGGAGATGGTGAGCTTCTCCGAGCTGGTGCTTAACCCGGTTGCTCAGGTGAAATTCGTTCACACTGTAGCGTCTGGTTATGTGACTGGCGCGATGTTCATCCTCGGTATCAGCGCATGGTATATGCTGAAAGGTCGTGACTTCGCCTTCGCTAAACGCTCCTTTGCTATCGCTGCCAGCTTCGGTATGGCTGCCGTTCTGTCTGTTATTGTTCTGGGTGATGAATCTGGTTACGAAATGGGCGACGTGCAGAAAACCAAACTGGCTGCTATTGAAGCCGAGTGGGAAACGCAACCTGCGCCTGCTGCCTTTACTCTGTTCGGCATTCCTGATCAGGAAGAGGAGACGAACAAATTTGCGATCCAGATCCCTTACGCGCTGGGCATCATTGCAACGCGTTCCGTGGATACTCCAGTTATCGGCCTGAAAGAACTGATGGTGCAGCATGAAGAACGCATTCGTAACGGGATGAAGGCGTACTCTCTGCTCGAGCAACTGCGTTCTGGTTCTACCGACCAGGCGGTTCGTGACCAGTTCAATAGCATGAAGAAAGACCTCGGTTACGGTCTGCTGCTGAAACGCTATACGCCAAACGTGGCTGATGCGACTGAAGCGCAGATTCAACAGGCAACCAAAGACTCCATTCCGCGTGTAGCGCCGCTGTACTTCGCGTTCCGTATCATGGTGGCGTGTGGCTTCCTGCTGCTGGCAATCATCGCGCTCTCTTTCTGGAGTGTCATCCGCAACCGCATTGGCGAGAAAAAATGGCTGCTGCGCGCCGCGCTGTACGGTATTCCGCTGCCGTGGATTGCTGTAGAAGCGGGCTGGTTCGTGGCTGAATATGGCCGCCAACCGTGGGCTATCGGTGAAGTGCTGCCGACAGCTGTGGCGAACTCGTCACTGACCGCAGGCGATCTCATCTTCTCAATGGTGCTGATTTGCGGCCTGTATACCCTGTTCCTGGTGGCAGAATTGTTCTTAATGTTCAAGTTTGCACGCCTCGGCCCAAGCAGCCTGAAAACCGGTCGCTATCACTTTGAGCAGTCTTCCACGACTACTCAGCCGGCACGCTAAGACAGGAGTCGTCAAATGATCGATTATGAAGTATTGCGTTTTATCTGGTGGCTGCTGGTTGGCGTTCTGCTGATTGGTTTTGCAGTCACTGACGGTTTCGACATGGGGGTGGGCATGCTCACCCGTTTCCTCGGTCGTAACGACACCGAGCGTCGAATTATGATTAACTCCATTGCACCACACTGGGACGGTAACCAGGTTTGGCTGATCACCGCAGGCGGCGCACTCTTTGCTGCCTGGCCGATGGTCTATGCCGCTGCGTTCTCCGGCTTCTATGTGGCGATGATCCTCGTGCTGGCGTCTTTGTTCTTCCGTCCGGTCGGTTTTGACTACCGCTCCAAGATTGAAGAAACCCGCTGGCGTAACATGTGGGACTGGGGCATCTTCATTGGTAGCTTCGTTCCGCCGTTGGTGATTGGTGTAGCGTTCGGTAACCTGTTGCAGGGCGTACCGTTCAACGTTGATGAATATCTGCGTCTGTACTACACCGGTAACTTCTTCCAGCTGCTTAACCCGTTCGGCCTGCTGGCAGGCGTGGTGAGCGTAGGGATGATCATTACTCAGGGCGCAACCTATCTGCAAATGCGTACCGTGGGCGAACTGCACCTGCGTACCCGTGCAACGGCTCAGGTGGCGGCACTGGTGACACTGGTCTGCTTCGCACTGGCTGGCGTATGGGTGATGTACGGTATCGATGGTTATGTCGTGAAATCGACAATGGACCATTACGCAGCCTCTAACCCGCTGAATAAAGAAGTGGTTCGTGAAGCTGGCGCATGGCTGGTAAACTTCAACAACACGCCAATTCTGTGGGCTATTCCGGCACTGGGTGTGGTTCTGCCGCTGCTGACCATCCTGACTGCACGTATGGATAAAGCCGCGTGGGCGTTTGTGTTCTCCTCCCTGACGCTGGCCTGCATCATCCTGACTGCCGGTATCGCAATGTTCCCGTTTGTGATGCCGTCCAGCACCATGATGAACGCAAGTCTGACAATGTGGGATGCAACTTCCAGCCAGCTGACACTTAACGTCATGACCTGGGTTGCGGTGGTTCTGGTACCGATCATTCTGCTCTACACCGCCTGGTGTTACTGGAAAATGTTCGGTCGTATCACCAAAGAAGATATTGAACGTAACACCCACTCTCTGTACTAAGTAAGGAGCTAAAAATGTGGTATTTCGCATGGATTCTGGGAACGCTTCTTGCCTGTTCGTTTGGGGTAATCACCGCGCTGGCGCTTGAGCACGTCGAATCAGGCAAAGCCGGTCAAGAAGACATCTGATGAGTAAGATTATCGCAACCTTGTATGCGGTAATGGACAAGCGCCCCCTGCGGGCGCTTTCCTTCGTGATGGCGCTTCTGTTAGCAGGATGTATGTTTTGGGACCCGTCACGTTTCGCCGCGAAGACCAGTGAACTGGAAATCTGGCATGGTTTATTGCTGATGTGGGCCGTCTGTGCTGGTGTTATTCACGGCGTGGGCTTTCGTCCGCAGAAGGTTCTCTGGCAAGGGATTTTTTGCCCTTTGCTTGCCGATATTGTTCTCATTGTCGGGCTGATTTTCTTCTTCTTTTAAATCAGAATTCTCTTTAAAAATTTATGGGCCGCTTCAGGCCCATAAATTTTTACGCTCCCTTAACTTGCCCTCATTCCCAAACCTCAATCGCGCGCGTATAGTAGCAGCGTTTAAAAGCTCTAACTTTTGTTGCATTACCGGGATGTAAAGTGAATACAACGCTGTTTCGATGGCCGGTTCGCGTCTACTATGAAGATACCGATGCCGGTGGTGTGGTGTACCACGCCAGTTACGTCGCTTTTTATGAAAGAGCACGCACAGAGATGCTGCGTCATCATCACTTCAGTCAACAGGCGCTGATGGCTGAACGCGTTGCCTTTGTGGTACGTAAAATGACGGTGGAATATTACGCACCTGCGCGGCTCGACGATATGCTCGAAATACAGACTGAAATAACATCAATGCGTGGCACCTCTTTGGTTTTCACGCAACGTATTGTCAACGCCGAGAATACTTTGCTGAATGAAGCAGAGGTTCTGGTTGTTTGCGTTGACCCACTCAAAATGAAGCCTCGTGCGCTTCCCAAGTCTATTGTCGCGGAGTTTAAGCAGTGACTGACATGAATATCCTTGATTTGTTCCTGAAGGCTAGCCTTCTGGTTAAACTTATCATGTTGATTTTGATTGGTTTTTCAATCGCATCCTGGGCCATTATTATCCAGCGGACCCGTATTCTTAACGCAGCGGCGCGTGAAGCCGAAGCGTTTGAAGATAAATTCTGGTCTGGAATCGAACTCTCTCGCCTCTATCAAGAGAGTCAGGGGAAACGGGATAATCTGACTGGTTCGGAACAAATCTTTTACAGCGGGTTCAAAGAGTTTGTGCGCCTGCATCGTGCCAATAGCCATGCGCCGGAAGCCGTAGTGGAAGGGGCGTCGCGTGCTATGCGTATCTCCATGAACCGTGAACTTGAAAATCTGGAAACGCACATTCCGTTCCTCGGTACGGTTGGCTCCATCAGCCCGTATATTGGTCTGTTTGGTACGGTCTGGGGGATCATGCACGCCTTTATCGCCCTCGGGGCGGTAAAACAAGCAACACTGCAAATGGTTGCGCCCGGTATCGCAGAAGCGTTGATTGCGACGGCAATTGGTCTGTTCGCCGCAATTCCGGCGGTTATGGCCTACAACCGCCTCAACCAGCGCGTAAACAAACTGGAACTGAATTACGACAACTTTATGGAAGAGTTTACCGCGATTCTGCACCGCCAGGCGTTTACCGTTAGCGAGAGCAACAAGGGGTAAGCCATGGCCAGAGCGCGTGGACGAGGTCGTCGCGATCTCAAGTCCGAAATCAACATTGTACCGTTGCTGGACGTACTGCTGGTGCTGTTGCTGATCTTTATGGCGACAGCGCCCATCATCACCCAGAGCGTGGAGGTCGATCTGCCAGACGCTACTGAATCACAGGCGGTGAGCAGTAACGATAATCCGCCAGTGATTGTTGAAGTGTCTGGTATTGGTCAGTACACCGTGGTGGTTGAGAAAGATCGCCTGGAGCGTTTGCCACCAGAGCAGGTGGTGGCGGAAGTGTCCAGCCGTTTCAAGGCCAACCCGAAAACGGTCTTTCTGATCGGTGGCGCAAAAGATGTGCCTTACGATGAAATAATTAAAGCACTGAACTTGTTACATAGTGCGGGTGTGAAATCGGTTGGTTTAATGACGCAGCCTATCTAAACATCTGCGTTTCCCTTGCTTGAAAGAGAGCGGGTAACAGGCGAACAGTTTTTGGAAACCGAGAGTGTCAAAGGCAACCGAACAAAACGACAAGCTCAAGCGGGCGATAATTATTTCAGCAGTGCTGCATGTCATCTTATTTGCGGCGCTGATCTGGAGTTCGTTCGATGAGAATATAGAAGCTTCAGCCGGAGGCGGCGGTGGTTCGTCCATCGACGCTGTCATGGTTGATTCAGGTGCGGTAGTTGAGCAGTACAAACGCATGCAAAGCCAGGAATCAAGCGCGAAGCGTTCTGATGAGCAGCGCAAGATGAAGGAACAGCAGGCTGCTGAAGAACTGCGTGAGAAACAAGCGGCTGAACAGGAACGCCTGAAGCAACTTGAGAAAGAGCGGTTAGCGGCTCAGGAGCAGAAAAAGCAGGCTGAAGAAGCCGCAAAACAGGCCGAGTTAAAGCAGAAGCAAGCGGAAGAGGCGGCAGCGAAAGCGGCGGCAGATGCTAAAGCGAAGGCCGAAGCGGATGCTAAAGCTGCGGAAGAAGCTGCGAAGAAAGCGGCTGCAGACGCGAAGAAAAAAGCAGAAGCAGAAGCCGCCAAAGCCGCAGCCGAAGCGCAGAAAAAAGCCGAGGCAGCCGCGGCGGCACTGAAGAAGAAAGCGGAAGCGGCAGAAGCAGCTGCAGCTGAAGCAAGAAAGAAAGCGGCAACTGAAGCTGCTGAAAAAGCCAAGGCAGAAGCTGAGAAGAAAGCGGCTGCTGAAAAGGCTGCAGCTGATAAGAAAGCGGCAGCAGAGAAAGCTGCAGCCGACAAAAAAGCAGCAGAAAAAGCGGCTGCTGAAAAGGCAGCAGCTGATAAGAAAGCAGCGGCAGAAAAAGCCGCCGCAGACAAAAAAGCGGCAGCTGCAAAAGCAGCAGCTGAAAAAGCCGCTGCAGCAAAAGCGGCCGCAGAGGCAGATGATATTTTCGGTGAGCTAAGCTCTGGTAAGAATGCACCGAAAACGGGGGGAGGGGCGAAAGGGAACAATGCTTCGCCAGCCGGGAGTGGTAATACTAAAAACAATGGCGCATCAGGGGCCGATATCAATAACTATGCCGGGCAGATTAAATCTGCTATCGAAAGTAAGTTCTATGACGCATCGTCCTATGCAGGCAAAACCTGTACGCTGCGCATAAAACTGGCACCCGATGGTATGTTACTGGATATCAAACCTGAAGGTGGCGATCCCGCACTTTGTCAGGCTGCGTTGGCAGCAGCTAAACTTGCGAAGATCCCGAAACCACCAAGCCAGGCAGTATATGAAGTGTTCAAAAACGCACCATTGGACTTCAAACCGTAATCGCGATGTTGACTGTTCCGACGGTCAACATCAGGCACCGGTTGCCACGGGGTTCTGGTAGTTTTGTGTATTTTAGTTTGTTAACATTCTGCTAAATTATCGTGGGCCATCGGTCCAGATAAGGGAGATATGATGAAGCAGGCATTACGAGTAGCATTTGGTTTTCTCATACTGTGGGCATCAGTTCTGCATGCTGAAGTCCGCATTGTGATCGACAGCGGTGTAGATTCCGGTCGTCCTATTGGCGTTGTTCCTTTCCAGTGGGCGGGTCCTGGTGCGGCACCTGAAGATATTGGCGGTATCGTTGCTGCTGACTTGCGTAACAGCGGTAAATTTAATCCGTTAGATCGCGCTCGTCTGCCACAGCAGCCGGGTAGTGCGCAGGAAGTACAACCAGCTGCATGGTCTGCGCTGGGGATCGACGCAGTGGTTGTCGGCCAGGTCACTCCGAATCCGGACGGTTCTTACAATGTTGCTTATCAACTTGTTGACACTGGCGGCGCACCGGGTACTGTACTTGCTCAGAACTCGTACAAAGTGAACAAGCAGTGGCTGCGTTATGCTGGTCATACCGCCAGTGATGAAGTGTTTGAAAAACTGACCGGCATTAAAGGTGCGTTCCGTACCCGTATTGCCTACGTTGTTCAGACCAACGGCGGTCAGTTCCCGTATGAACTGCGCGTATCTGACTATGACGGTTACAACCAGTTTGTCGTTCACCGTTCACCGCAGCCGCTGATGTCTCCGGCGTGGTCACCAGACGGTTCTAAACTGGCTTATGTGACCTTCGAAAGCGGTCGTTCCGCGCTGGTCATCCAAACGCTGGCAAATGGCGCAGTACGTCAGGTGGCTTCGTTCCCGCGTCACAACGGTGCACCTGCATTCTCGCCAGACGGCAGCAAACTGGCATTCGCCTTGTCGAAAACCGGTAGTCTGAACCTGTACGTAATGGATTTGGCTTCTGGTCAGATCCGCCAGGTGACGGATGGTCGCAGTAACAATACCGAACCGACCTGGTTCCCGGACAGCCAGAACCTGGCATTTACTTCTGACCAGGCCGGTCGTCCACAGGTTTATAAAGTGAATATCAACGGCGGTGCGCCACAACGTATTACCTGGGAAGGTTCGCAGAACCAGGATGCGGATGTCAGCAGCGACGGTAAATTTATGGTAATGGTCAGCTCCAATGGTGGGCAGCAGCACATTGCCAAACAAGATCTGGCAACGGGAGGCGTACAAGTTCTGTCGTCCACGTTCCTGGATGAAACGCCAAGTCTGGCACCTAACGGCACTATGGTAATCTACAGCTCTTCTCAGGGGATGGGATCCGTGCTGAATTTGGTTTCTACAGATGGGCGTTTCAAAGCGCGTCTTCCGGCAACTGATGGACAGGTCAAATTCCCTGCCTGGTCGCCGTATCTGTGATAATAATTAATTGAATAGTAAAGGAATCATTGAAATGCAACTGAACAAAGTGCTGAAAGGGCTGATGATTGCTCTGCCTGTTATGGCAATTGCGGCATGTTCTTCCAACAAGAACGCCAGCAATGACGGCAGCGAAGGCATGCTGGGTGCCGGCACTGGTATGGATGCGAACGGCGGCAACGGCAACATGTCTTCCGAAGAGCAGGCTCGTCTGCAAATGCAACAGCTGCAGCAGAACAACATCGTTTACTTCGATCTGGACAAGTACGATATCCGTTCTGACTTCGCTCAAATGCTGGATGCACATGCAAACTTCCTGCGTAGCAACCCGTCTTACAAAGTCACCGTAGAAGGTCACGCGGACGAACGTGGTACTCCGGAATACAACATCTCCCTGGGTGAACGTCGTGCGAACGCCGTTAAGATGTACCTGCAGGGTAAAGGCGTTTCTGCAGACCAGATCTCCATCGTTTCTTACGGTAAAGAAAAACCTGCAGTACTGGGTCATGACGAAGCGGCATACTCCAAAAACCGTCGTGCGGTACTGGTTTACTAAGAGAATTGCATGAGCAGTAACTTCAGACATCAACTATTGAGTCTGTCGTTACTGGTTGGTATAGCGGCCCCCTGGGCCGCTTTTGCTCAGGCACCAATCAGTAGTGTCGGCTCAGGCTCGGTCGAAGACCGCGTCACTCAACTTGAGCGTATTTCAAATGCTCACAGCCAGCTTTTAACCCAACTCCAGCAACAACTCTCTGATAATCAATCCGATATTGATTCCCTGCGTGGTCAGATTCAGGAAAATCAGTATCAACTGAATCAGGTCGTGGAGCGGCAAAAGCAGATCCTGTTGCAGATCGATAGCCTCAGCAGCGGTGGTGCAGCGGCGCAATCAACCAGCGGCGATCAAAGCGGTGCGGCGGCATCAATGACGCCGACAGCTGATGCTGGTACTGCGAATGCTGGCGCGCCGGTGAAAAGCGGTGATGCAAACACGGATTACAATGCAGCTATTGCGCTGGTGCAGGATAAATCCCGCCAGGATGACGCAATGGTGGCATTTCAGAATTTCATCAAAAATTACCCTGATTCAACTTACCTGCCAAACGCCAATTATTGGCTGGGTCAGTTAAACTACAACAAGGGTAAAAAAGATGATGCGGCGTACTATTTTGCTTCGGTAGTAAAAAACTATCCGAAGTCGCCAAAGGCTGCAGATGCGATGTTTAAAGTCGGCGTCATCATGCAGGACAAAGGTGACACCGCAAAAGCGAAAGCCGTATACCAGCAGGTTATCAGTAAATACCCTGGTACTGATGGCGCTAAACAGGCGCAAAAACGTCTGAACGCGATGTAATGCATAACACACGACCAGAAGTCGCATTATTTCTGGTCGTGTCGTGCGAATCATAAGCAGTTGAGTGATCTGCATCGAAATTTTTGTTGCGCTCAAGTCTGAAATCAGTAATATATGCCGCCGTTGCCACGGGATATCAAACAAACCGAAAGCAACGAAAAAGTGGGTCGTTAGCTCAGTTGGTAGAGCAGTTGACTTTTAATCAATTGGTCGCAGGTTCGAATCCTGCACGACCCACCAATCGCTAAGGTGGAAGCGGTAGTAAAACGTGAAGGATAACGTTGCGTCAGCAACGGCCCGAAGGGCGAGACGAAGTCGAGTCATCCTGCACGACCCACCACTAACATAGTTAGTTGTAGTATCCAGCGTAGTATTGGGTGATTAGCTCAGCTGGGAGAGCACCTCCCTTACAAGGAGGGGGTCGGCGGTTCGATCCCGTCATCACCCACCACCGGGTCGTTAGCTCAGTTGGTAGAGCAGTTGACTTTTAATCAATTGGTCGCAGGTTCGAATCCTGCACGACCCACCACTAATTACGGTGGGTTCGGTGGAAGTAGTTTGTAGTATCCAGCGCAGTATCGGGTGATTAGCTCAGCTGGGAGAGCACCTCCCTTACAAGGAGGGGGTCGGCGGTTCGATCCCGTCATCACCCACCACTCGGGTCGTTAGCTCAGTTGGTAGAGCAGTTGACTTTTAATCAATTGGTCGCAGGTTCGAATCCTGCACGACCCACCAATTTTAACATCAAACTCAGATGTTAAGCGTGAAGGATAACGTTGCGCCAGCAACGGCCCGTAGGGCGAGCGAAGCGAGTCATCCTGCACGACCCACCAATTTTAAAGATTGGTTCCGAGTAGAAATCTTTCAGGTAACACCCGTATGGGTCGTTAGCTCAGTTGGTAGAGCAGTTGACTTTTAATCAATTGGTCGCAGGTTCGAATCCTGCACGACCCACCATCCTGAATGATTAAAGCAGCATAATCCCGCAAGGGGTCGTTAGCTCAGTTGGTAGAGCAGTTGACTTTTAATCAATTGGTCGCAGGTTCGAATCCTGCACGACCCACCAATGTAAAAAAGCGCCCTAAAGGCGCTTTTTTGCTATCTGCGATACTCAAAGATTCGAACCTGCAGCAGGTTCGAGTTGAGCGCAGCGAAACAACGGAGCAGCTCGCGGCGACGGCCCGAAGGGCGAGCGAAGCGAGTCATCCTGCACGACCCACCAATGTAAAAAAGCGCCCTAAAGGCGCTTTTTTGCTATCTGCGATACTCAAAGATTCGAACCTGCAGCAGGTTCGAGTTGAGCGCAGCGAAACAACGGAGCCGCTCGCGGCGACGGCCCGTAGGGCGAGCGAAGCGAGTCATCTTGCACGACCCACCAATGTAAAAAAGCGCCCTAAAGGCGCTTTTTTGCTATTCAGGCATCCTCAATTTCACTTTGTAACCTGATGACATCTTCAGAGCTTACTTTGCAAGCAACTCTACGTCGGTGGAATTAGGCGTAATTCGAGTGACTTTTCCCCACCATTCGACTATCTTGTTTAGCATATAAAACAAATTTCACCGATAACAGCGAATATTACGCTCATGTCGGTTTTAACGTTAAGCCTGTAAAACGAGATAGTAAGATGAGCGTGATGTTTGATCCAGACACGGCGATTTATCCTTTCCCCCCGAAGCCGACGCCGTTAAGCATTGATGAAAAAGTGTATTACCGCGAGAAGATAAAACGTCTGCTAAAAGAACGTAATGCGGTGATGGTTGCCCACTACTATACCGATCCCGAAATTCAACAACTGGCAGAAGAAACCGGTGGCTGTATTTCTGATTCTCTGGAAATGGCGCGCTTCGGTGCAAAGCATCCCGCTTCTACGTTGTTAGTCGCTGGGGTGAGATTTATGGGAGAAACCGCCAAAATTCTCAGTCCGGAAAAAACAATTCTGATGCCGACACTTCAGGCTGAATGTTCACTGGATCTCGGCTGCCCAGTTGAAGAATTTAACGCATTTTGCGATGCCCATCCCGATCATACTGTCGTCGTCTACGCCAACACTTCTGCTGCGGTAAAAGCGCGGGCAGATTGGGTGATAACTTCAAGCATTGCCGTCGAACTTATTGATCATCTGGATAGTTTGGGTGAAAAAATCATCTGGGCACCCGACAAACATCTGGGGCGTTACGTGCAAAAACAGACGGGCGCAGACATTTTATGCTGGCAGGGTGCCTGCATTGTGCATGATGAGTTTAAGACTCAGGCGTTAACCCGCTTGCAAGAAGAATACCCGGATGCTGCCATACTGGTGCATCCAGAATCACCGCAAGCTATTGTAGAGATGGCGGATGCGGTCGGTTCCACCAGTCAACTGATTGCTGCTGCGAAAACATTGCCACATCAGCGACTTATCGTGGCAACCGATCGGGGTATTTTCTACAAAATGCAGCAGGCGGTACCAGATAAAGAGTTACTGGAAGCACCAACCGCGGGTGAGGGCGCAACCTGCCGCAGCTGCGCGCATTGTCCGTGGATGGCCATGAATGGCCTTCAGGCCATCGCAGAGGCATTAGAACAGGAAGGAAGCAATCACGAGGTTCATGTTGAGGAAAGGCTGCGAGAGAGGGCGCTGGTGCCGCTCAATCGTATGCTGGATTTTGCGGCTACACTACGTGGATAACGAATAATAAGGCGTAACGTTACGCTTTGGGGGAAAGATGGATTTTTTTAGTGTGCAGAATATCCTGGTACATATACCAATAGGAGCAGGCGGTTATGATCTCTCATGGATCGAAGCGGTAGGCACGATCGCCGGGTTGCTGTGTATTGGCCTTGCCAGTCTGGAGAAGATCAGCAACTACTTCTTTGGCCTGATCAACGTCACATTGTTTGGCATTATTTTCTTTCAGATTCAGCTGTATGCCAGCCTGCTATTACAGGTGTTTTTCTTTGCCGCGAATATTTACGGCTGGTATGCGTGGTCGCGACAAACCAGTCAGAACGAGGCGGAGTTGAAAATTCGCTGGTTGCCATTGCCGAAGGCGCTAAGCTGGTTGGCGGTTTGCGTTGTTTCGATTGGTCTGATGACGGTATTTATCAATCCGGTGTTTGCATTTTTGACCCGCGTGGCAGTCATGATCATGCAAGCATTAGGATTACAGGTTGCGATGCCTGAACTACAGCCGGACGCTTTCCCGTTCTGGGATTCCTGCATGATGGTGTTATCTATCGTGGCAATGATTCTGATGACGCGTAAGTATGTGGAAAACTGGCTGTTGTGGGTGATTATTAACGTGATTAGCGTCGTTATTTTTGCACTTCAGGGCGTTTACGCCATGTCTCTGGAGTACATCATCCTGACCTTTATTGCCCTCAACGGCAGCCGGATGTGGATCAACAGCGCACGCGAAAGAGGTTCACGCGCGCTGTCCCATTAATGGTGATGATGTGAATGGCCAGACACCCCTTCATTCAGGTGGCAGTCTGGCCCATGACAAGGTTGATATTCCATCTGAATAGTGGCGTGTTCAATCTGATAGTGATCCATCAGGTAGTGTTGGATCTGATCTAACAAGGCATCGTGATCGTGTGGCGGGATCACCTGCACATGCAGCGTCATCACCGGCTTCTCGCCTACCATCCATACATGTACATGGTGCACATTGCGGACTTCCGGGATTTCCCGGCACATACGACGCTTCAGTTCGGCGATATCCAGCGATACCGGTGCACCTTCAAGTAATTCATTCACGCTATCTTTCAACAGTCGCCACGCGCTACGCAGAACCAGAAGCGACACCAGTATTGAGAGAATGGGGTCAGCAGGTGTCCAGCCGGTCCAGATAATAATCAACGCGGCAATAATAGCCCCAACCGAACCCAGCAGGTCCCCGAGCACATGCAGTGCCGCTGCTCGCACGTTGAGGTTTTTCTCTTCGCTGCCGTGATGAAGTAACCAGAAAGAAAGTATATTTGCCAGCAGCCCAGCCACGGCAATTGCCATCATCATGCCGCCCTCGACCGGAAGCGGAGTGCGGAAGCGTTCTATCGCCTCCCAGACAATCAAAATAGTAATCACCACCAGGGCGATGGCATTCACAAACGCCGCGAGCGTGGTCAATCTTAGCCAACCGAAAGTGTGGCGAATGGTGGGAGGACGACGGGAAAATTGCACTGCGAGTAGGGCGAAAAGCAGGGCGGCAGTATCGGTCAACATATGACCCGCATCGGCCAGCAATGCCAGAGAACCGGAAAGAAAACCACCAATGACTTCTACGAGCATAAACCCGGCAGTCACGCCGAAAGCATACAACAAGCGACGAGCATTATTATCTTCTGGCAGGTGTGAGGAAGTGTGTGAGTGTGAGTGCGCCATGACGAGTCATCCCTTAATTATTCTCACTTAACTTTATGACATCATACTGCTTTTAGAAGGGAAAAATTAAAAGGGAGAGACTCCGCTCTCCCATTATTGGCTATTTCGCAGGGTTACTGCGTGGTACCGTCGGTTTTGGTATCGACATCATTGTTGATGCCATCACCAGTTTGTACCTTTTTATTGATATCCGGACAGCGACCATCTTTGCACATGGTGTTCTTGTGCTCTTCATCTTTGGTCATGCCGTCATTGTTCATTGAAGAACCATCCGGATGCAGCATTGTGCCGCCAGAACCGGTATTTACCCCGTTATTGTCGACGTTATTTGGCGCGACATTTTCACGGGCATCAGGGGCTACCTGGCCCGCATCAGCTGCGGCGTTTGCCTGGCCGTTATTGCTTTGCGCTCCGCTATCGGCAGCCAGTGCGGCACCGCTGGCAAGGCTTAGAGTGGCAGTCAAAAATAGTGTGGCCAGTTTTGTCATTTTCATAGGATGCTCCTGTTATGGTCGTTATGTCGGATAACCTCTTCCAACAGTGCATTTGCAGGTGAATATAAGGCAATGGTTTAAGATTTCAGCCAGGCTAAGATACCCAGCAGAGAATCTTGAAATAATTAACAAACAAAGGAGTTACAGTTAGAAATTGTAGGAGAGATCTCGTTTTTCGCGACAATCTGGCGTTTTTCTTGCTAATTCCAGGATTAATCCGTTCATAGTGTAAAACCCCGTTTACACATTCTGACGGAAGATATAGATTGGAAGTATTGCATTCACTAAGATAAGTATGGCAACACTGGAACAGACATGAATTATCAGAACGACGATTTACGCATCAAAGAAATCAAGGAGTTACTTCCTCCTGTCGCATTGCTGGAAAAATTCCCCGCTACTGAAAATGCCGCGAATACGGTCGCCCATGCCCGAAAAGCGATCCATAAAATCCTGAAAGGTAATGATGATCGCCTGTTGGTGGTGATTGGTCCGTGCTCAATTCATGATCCTGTCGCGGCTAAAGAGTATGCCGCTCGCTTGCTGACGCTGCGTGAAGAGCTGCAAGATGAGCTGGAAATCGTGATGCGCGTCTATTTTGAAAAGCCGCGTACTACGGTGGGCTGGAAAGGGCTGATTAACGATCCGCATATGGATAACAGCTTCCAGATCAACGATGGTCTGCGTATTGCCCGCAAATTGCTGCTCGATATTAACGACAGCGGTCTGCCAGCAGCAGGTGAATTTCTCGATATGATCACCCCGCAATATCTCGCTGACCTGATGAGCTGGGGCGCAATTGGCGCACGTACTACGGAATCGCAGGTGCACCGCGAACTGGCATCAGGGCTTTCTTGCCCGGTAGGCTTCAAAAATGGCACTGATGGTACGATTAAAGTGGCTATCGATGCCATTAATGCCGCCGGTGCGCCGCACTGCTTCCTGTCTGTGACCAAATGGGGGCATTCGGCGATTGTGAATACCAGCGGTAACGGCGATTGCCATATCATTCTGCGCGGCGGTAAAGAGCCTAACTACAGCGCGAAGCACGTTGCTGAAGTGAAAGAAGGGCTGAACAAAGCAGGCCTGCCAGCACAGGTGATGATCGATTTCAGCCATGCTAATTCGTCCAAACAATTCAAAAAGCAGATGGATGTTTGTACTGACGTTTGCCAGCAGATTGCCGGTGGCGAAAAGGCCATTATTGGCGTGATGGTGGAAAGCCATCTGGTGGAAGGCAATCAGAGCCTCGAGAGTGGGGAACCGCTGGCCTATGGCAAGAGCATCACCGATGCCTGCATTGGCTGGGATGATACCGATGCTCTGTTACGTCAACTGGCGAATGCAGTAAAAGCGCGTCGCGGGTAAGGTTTAATTGTCGGATGCGCCGTCAGAGTGGCGTATCCGATGAATCACCGTAGCCCTGGCAAGACGCGCAGCGTCGCATCAGGCAATGTGCTCCATTGTTAGCAACGACAAACAAAAAAGCCGACTCACTTGCAGTCGGCTTTCTCATTTTTAAACGAATGACGTTTACTTCGCTTTACCCTGGTTCGCAACGGCTGCTGCTTTCGCCGCGATCTCGTCAGCATTACCCAGATAATAGCGTTTCAGCGGTTTGAAGTTCTCGTCAAACTCATAAACCAGCGGCACGCCGGTCGGGATATTCAGCTCAAGAATCTCTTCTTCGCTCATGTTATCAAGATATTTCACCAGCGCACGTAACGAGTTACCGTGTGCAGCGATGATTACGCGCTCACCGCTCTTCATACGCGGTAGAATAGTTTCATTCCAGTAAGGGATCACGCGGTCAATGGTCAGCGCCAGGCTTTCCGTCAGCGGCAGTTCTTTCTCGCTCAGTTTCGCGTAACGTGGATCGTGACCCGGATAACGCTCATCATCTTTAGTCAGTTCCGGCGGAGTCACTGCAAAACCACGACGCCACTGTTTCACCTGCTCGTCGCCATACTTTTCAGCAGTTTCCGCTTTGTTCAGACCCTGCAACGCACCGTAGTGACGTTCGTTCAGTTTCCAGGATTTCTCAACGGGCAGCCATGCCTGATCCAGTTCGTCCAGCACATTCCACAGGGTATGGATAGCGCGTTTCAGCACAGAGGTGTAAGCAAAGTCAAAGCTGTAACCTTCCTCTTTCAGCAGCTTACCTGCTGCTTTTGCTTCGCTTACGCCTTTCTCAGACAGATCCACGTCGTACCAACCGGTGAAACGGTTTTCTTTGTTCCACTGACTTTCGCCATGACGAACCAGAACCAGCTTAGTTACAGCCATATACTTACTCCTCAAATCATCTTTTAATGATAATAATTCTCATTATATTGCCGTGACGAAGCAACAGCAATGCTTACGCATAACCATAGCGAAAATAGTGTCGCAGTGTAAGGTTGTTGTGAATATTGAGTTGCAAATATGTCGGTGTTTGCTGGTGATTTGAACAATATGAAGATAAAGCCCTCATGACGAGGGCTTAACATTACTCAGCAATAAACTGATATTCCGTCAGGCTGGAATACTCTTCGCCAGGACGCAGGAAGCAGTCCGGTTGCGGCCATTCAGGGTGGTTCGGGCTGTCCGGCAGAAACTCGCTTTCCAGAGCCAGCCCTTGCCAGTCGGCGTAAGGTTCGGTTCCCCGCGACGGTGTGCCGCCGAGGAAGTTGCCGGAGTAGAATTGCAGAGCCGGAGCGGTGGTGTAGACCTTCAGCTGCAATTTTTCATCTGCTGACCAGACATGCGCCGCCACTTTCTTGCCATCGCCTTTGGCCTGTAACAAGAACGCGTGATCGTAACCTTTCACTTTGCGCTGATCGTCGTCGGCAAGAAACTCACTGGTGATGATTTTGGCGCTGCGGAAATCAAAAGACGTTCCGGCGACAGATTTCAGGCCGTCGTGGGGAATGCCGCCTTCATCAACCGGCAGATATTCGTCCGCCAGAATCTGCAACTTGTGATTGCGCACGTCAGACTGCTCGCCGTCAAGATTGAAATAGACGTGATTAGTCATATTCACCGGGCAAGGTTTATCAACTGTGGCGCGATAAGTAATGGAGATACGGTTATCGTCGGTCAGACGATATTGCACCGTCGCACCGAGATTACCCGGGAAGCCCTGATCGCCATCATCTGAACTCAGGGCAAACAGTACCTGACGATCGTTCTGGTTCACAATCTGCCAGCGACGTTTGTCGAACCCTTCCGGGCCGCCGTGCAGCTGGTTAACGCCCTGACTTGGCGAAAGCGTCACGGTTTCACCGTCAAAGGTATAACGGCTATTGGCGATACGGTTGGCATAACGACCAATAGAGGCCCCCAGAAACGCGGCCTGATCCTGATAGCATTCCGGGCTGGCACAGCCGAGCAGCGCCTCGCGGACGCTGCCATCGGAAAGCGGAATACGGGCTGAAAGTAAAGTCGCACCCCAGTCCATCAGCGTGACTACCATCCCTGCGTTGTTACGCAAAGTTAACAGTCGGTACGGCTGACCATCGGGTGCCAGTGCGGGAGTTTCGTTCAGCACTGTCCTGCTCCTTGTGATGGTTTACAAACGTAAAAAGTCTCTTTAATACCTGTTTTTGCTTCATATTGTTCAGCGACAGCTTGCTGTACGGCAGGCACCAGCTCTTCCGGGATCAGCGCGACGATACAGCCGCCAAATCCGCCGCCGGTCATGCGTACGCCACCTTTGTCGCCAATCACAGCTTTGACGATTTCTACCAGAGTGTCAATTTGCGGAACGGTGATTTCGAAATCATCGCGCATAGAGGCATGAGACTCCGCCATCAACTCGCCCATACGTTTCAGGTCGCCTTGCTCCAGCGCGCTGGCAGCTTCAACGGTGCGGGCGTTTTCAGTCAGTATATGACGCACGCGTTTTGCCACGATCGGGTCCAGTTCATGCGCAACAGCGTTGAACTCTTCAATGGTGACATCGCGCAGGGCTGGCTGCTGGAAGAAACGCGCACCGGTTTCGCACTGTTCACGACGGGTGTTGTATTCGCTGCCAACCAGGGTACGTTTGAAGTTACTGTTAATGATGACGACAGCCACACCTTTCGGCATGGAAACTGCTTTAGTCCCCAGTGAGCGGCAGTCAATCAGCAAGGCATGATCTTTCTTGCCGAGTGCGGAAATTAGCTGATCCATGATCCCGCAGTTACAGCCAACAAACTGGTTTTCTGCTTCCTGACCGTTAAGCGCGATTTGTGCGCCGTCCAGCGGCAAATGATAAAGCTGCTGCAATACGGTTCCGACCGCGACTTCCAGTGAAGCGGAAGAACTTAACCCGGCACCCTGCGGCACATTGCCGCTGATCACCATGTCCACACCGCCGAAGCTGTTGTTACGCAGTTGCAGATGTTTCACCACGCCACGAACGTAGTTCGCCCATTGATAGTTTTCATGCGCGACAATGGGCGCATCGAGGGAAAACTCGTCGAGCTGATTTTCATAATCGGCTGCCATTACGCGAACTTTACGGTCATCGCGTGGCGCACAGCTGATCACGGTTTGATAATCAATCGCGCAGGGCAGAACGAAACCGTCGTTGTAGTCGGTGTGTTCACCAATCAAATTCACGCGGCCAGGCGCCTGAATGGTGTGAGTGGCAGGGTAGCCAAATGCGTTGGCAAACAGAGATTGTGTTTTTTCTTTCAGACTCATTTCTTACACTCCGGATTCGCGAAAATGGATATCGCTGACTGCGCGCAAACGCTCTGCTGCCTGTTCTGCGGTCAGGTCTCGCTGGGTCTCTGCCAGCATTTCATAACCAACCATAAATTTACGTACGGTGGCGGAGCGCAACAGAGGCGGATAAAAGTGCGCGTGCAGCTGCCAGTGTTGATTCTCTTCGCCATTAAATGGCGCGCCGTGCCAGCCCATAGAGTAGGGGAAGGAGCACTGGAAGAGGTTGTCATAACGACTGGTCAGCTTTTTCAACGCCAGTGCCAAATCGCTGCGCTGGGCGTCGGTCAAATCGGTGATCCGTAAAACGTGGGCTTTGGGCAGCAGTAGCGTTTCGAACGGCCAGGCAGCCCAGTAAGGCACGACGGCTAACCAGTGTTCGGTTTCGACAACGGTACGGCTACCGTCTGCCAGCTCGCGCTGAACATAATCCACCAGCATTGGTGATTTCTGTTCGGCAAAATATTCTTTTTGCAGGCGGTCTTCGCGCTCAGCTTCGTTAGGCAGGAAGCTATTTGCCCAAATCTGTCCGTGCGGATGCGGGTTAGAGCAGCCCATCGCCGCACCTTTGTTTTCAAAGACCTGCACCCATGGGTATGTTTTCCCCAGTTCTGCGGTTTGCTCCTGCCAGGTTTTGACGATTTCCGTCAATGCCGCAACGCTGAGTTCTGGCAACGTTTTACTGTGATCCGGTGAAAAGCAGATCACCCGGCTGGTACCGCGCGCGCTCTGGCAACGCATCAGCGGATCGTTGCTTTCTGGCGCATCTGGCGTGTCAGACATCAAGGCCGCAAAGTCATTAGTGAAAACGTAAGTCCCGGTGTAATCGGGGTTTTTATCGCCTGTCACCCGCACATTACCTGCGCAGAGGAAGCAATCTGGATCGTGCGCAGGTAACACCTGTTTGGCTGGCGTTTCCTGCGCCCCCTGCCAGGGGCGCTTAGCGCGGTGCGGTGAAACCAGAATCCATTGCCCGGTGAGCGGGTTGTAGCGGCGATGTGGATGATCAACGGGATTAAATTGCGTCATGGTCGTTCCTTAATCGGGATATCCCTGTGGATGGCGTGACTGCCAGTGCCAGGTGTCCTGCGCCATTTCATCGAGTGTGCGCGTCACGCGCCAGTTCAGTTCACGGTCGGCTTTGCTGGCGTCCGCCCAGTAGGCCGGAAGGTCGCCCTCGCGACGCGGTGCAAAATGATAGTTAACTGGTTTGCCGCAGGCTTTGCTGAAGGCATTAACCACGTCCAGCACGCTGCTGCCTACGCCAGCGCCGAGGTTGTAGATGTGTACGCCTGGCTTGTTCGCCAGTTTCTCCATCGCCACGACGTGACCGTCCGCCAGATCCATTACGTGGATGTAATCGCGTACGCCAGTACCGTCTTCGGTCGGATAATCGTTACCAAAAATCGCCAGCGAGTCGCGACGGCCTACAGCAACCTGGGCGATGTATGGCATCAGGTTATTCGGAATGCCTTGCGGATCTTCGCCCATATCGCCCGACGGATGTGCGCCAACCGGGTTGAAGTAGCGCAGCAGGGCAATGCTCCAGTCCGGCTGGGCTTTTTGCAGATCGGTGAGGATCTGTTCAACCATCAGTTTGCTTTTGCCGTAAGGGCTTTGCGGTGTGCCGGTCGGGAAGCTTTCAACGTATGGAATTTTGGGCTGATCGCCATAAACGGTGGCAGAGGAGCTAAAAATAAAGTTTTTGACGTTAGCGGCGCGCATGGCGCTAATCAGGCGCAGAGTACCGTTGACATTGTTGTCGTAATATTCCAGCGGTTTTTGTACCGATTCGCCAACGGCTTTCAGCCCGGCGAAGTGGATCACGGTGTCGATAGCGTGATGGTGCAGGATCTCGGTCATCAACGCTTCGTTACGAATATCGCCTTCAACAAACGTTGGATGTTTGCCGCCTAAACGCTCGATAACAGGCAGTACGCTGCGCTTACTGTTACAGAGGTTATCAAGAATGATGACATCATGACCGTTTTGCAGTAATTGCACACAGGTATGACTTCCAATGTAACCGCTACCACCGGTAACCAGAACTCTCATAATTCGCTCCATTAGGCTTATGGTATGAAATAACCATAGCATAACAAAGATGCGAAAAGTGTGACATGGAATAAATTAGTGGAATCGTTTACACGGGAATTTAGCCGTTTTTTATGCGCGATTAAGTGATTATAAAACAGCGGCTTTATGAATGATTGCGCTTTTTATCTGAAAAAAAAGACGCGGTTTCATGCCTGGATGCGTCGAACTGTAGGCCGGAGAGGGCGCTTAGGCCGCCTCCGGTACAGTCAGCATTACCGACTCAGTTTATTTTTGTCAGCACATAGCGATAGAGTTCACCGTCCGGCACGAACTCAAGACGATGGGTAATACAGGCAGGCGCATCTTCAGCGTGGTGCGAAACAAACAACAATTGCGTTTCACCTTCGCTAATCAGCACATCAACAAACCGGCGGATAAGCTGGCGATTGAGCGGGTCCAGCCCCTGTAGTGGTTCATCGAGAATAAGCAACGTCGGATGTTTCACCAGTGCACGGACGATCAGCGCCAGGCGTTGTTGCCCCCAGGAAAGACTATGGAAAGGAGCGTCAGCCGTGCGTTTATCAATGCCGAGAATATCCAGCCACTGCTGCACCAGTTTTTGCTGGCGATCCGAAACGGCCTGATAAATGCCAATCGAATCAAAATAGCCAGAAAGGATCACATTACGCACGGTAGTGCTGACCCGGTAATCCAGATGCAAACTACTGCTGACGTAACCGATATGCTTTTTGATATCCCAGATGGTTTCGCCGCTGCCGCGACGTCGTCCGAAAAGCGTCAAATCGTTGCTGTAACCTTGCGGATGATCGCCAGTAATCAGGCTTAATAACGTCGATTTTCCCGCGCCATTTGGCCCGACAATTTGCCAGTGTTCGCCTGGATTCACCTGCCAGCTAAGGTTATTAAGAATGGGGCGATCGTTATAAGAAACCACGCCATTGTTCAGCACAATGCGCGGTTCGTTGGCGGGTAAGGCGTGACGTGCTGAAGGTTCATCCGGCTCCGGCAGTTGTACACCTTCAAGCTGTTCGCTATGCGCCAGTTGCGCGACGAGTGCTTGCTGGAGCAGTTCCTCTTTAGCGCCAGTTTCCGCTAACGTACAATCCGCCAGCACGCCAGCAAACTGGACAAATTCTGGGATCTCATCGAAGCGATTGAGCACCAGTACCAGAGTAATACCGGACTGATGTAACGAGGCGAGTAGCTCAGCCAGCTGCTGACGTGAGGCAACATCCAGGCCATCGAACGGCTCATCAAGAATCAACAAGTCAGGCTCCGACATCAGCGCCTGACACAGCAGGGTTTTTCGCGTCTCGCCAGTGGAAAGGTATTTAAAGCGTCGGTCGAGGAGGGCGGTAATACCGAACTGCTGCGCCAGTTGCATGCAACGCGGAGTATCCTTTACTTCATCCTGAATGATCTCAGCCGTGGTACGCCCGGTGTCATCTTCGCCAGGACTAAGCATATCGGTATTATTCCGCTGCCATTCGTCGCTGACGAGCTTTTGCAATTGCTCGAAGGAGAGACGAGTGATGTGGGAAAACTGGCTTTGCCGTTCACCTTTCAAAAGCGGAAGTTCCCCCGCCAGCGCACGGGCCAGGGCCGATTTCCCGCTTCCATTCGAACCGACAAACGCCCAACTATCACCCGCGTTTAACGTTAGCTGAGGCAATTGCAGCGTTTTTGTGTCGCCAAGACGAAACGTGCCTTGCAAAATTTGCAACGATGACATTTTATATCCCATTTTGTGCAGCGATTACTGACAGGGATACGTGTTTCATAACAAATTGTCAACACGCTTAGCACAGCGTGGCGATAATCACGCTGTCGGCATTAAAGTAGGCCGTGACATTCTGTCCTTGCTGAAGAGAAGTCGCTTCATTTACCGGCACTGTGGCGCACAGTGTTTGCCCGTCGGGTAGCGCCATTAATACTTCGCACTGCTCTGCGCCGCGCTCAATATGACTAATAATACCCGGTAATTGGTTGTCGGCGTTTTGTGCGACAGCTTCGTCCTGAGTAATGCCTACCCACGGCGCTTTTAGCAATATCAACACTTCTTTGCCTTCATCCAGCCCCAGACGCGCGCCGCTTTGTGCGGTAATTGCGACTTTCAGGCGTGTTTTTCCATCAGCCAGTAAGACATCAACATGCTGTTGAACGTCATCATGATCGCGGGCGGTGATGGTACCGAACCACTGGTTACGGGCGCTGGTTTGCAGTGAAAAACGTGAGATCGCGGCCAGCAGGCTGTTCAGCGGCAGGGCGTCATCGTCACTTAACACATCAAAGGCTTTTTGCTGGATTTGCGCCAGTAAGTCATAGAGCTGAATCAGTCGCTGACCATAGCGGGTCAGTACTGCGCCGCCGCCACCTTTACCGCCTGTTGCGCGCTCGACCAGAATATGCTCACTTAACTGATTCATCTCGTTAATGGCATCCCAGGCGCTTTTATAGCTGATACCGGCATCTTTCGCTCCCTGGCTAATGGAACCGGAAAGCGCAATGTGTTTTAGTAGCGAAATGCGGCGCGGGTCGGCGAATAATTTTTGTTGGAGCTTAAGGGTGAGAAGGATTTCGGCCTGCATAACAATGTCCTGGCAAAAGTCTTATTGTGACGGAAAACGAACGCCACGCAAAGCTGACCGCACAAAAGGGGAGTGCTTTTCTGTGCTTAGCGGTTAGAATAGTCTCATGACTATATCTGGAGTTGACCATGTTAGAGTTATTAAAAAGTCTGGTATTCGCCGTAATCATGGTACCTGTCGTGATGGCCATCATCCTGGGTCTGATTTACGGTCTTGGTGAAGTATTCAACATCTTTTCTGGTGTTGGTAAAAAAGACCAGCCCGGACAAAATCATTGATTCCCTGAATGCCCGCTTAGTCGGGCATTTCTTTTGCTCAACTTCCTGCTTTTCCTGCCGATATTTTTTCTCATCTACCTCACAAAGGTTAGCAATAACTGCTGGGAAAATTCTGAGTTAGCCGTTATATTGACGCCTACATAACGTTACATTAAGGGGTTACCAATGGCTCGTAAATGGTTGAACTTGTTTGCCGGGGCGGCACTCTCTTTCGCTGTTGCTGGCAATGCACTGGCAGATGAAGGGAAAATCACGGTGTTCGCCGCCGCATCACTGACTAACGCAATGCAGGACATTGCTACGCAGTATAAAAAAGAGAAAGGCGTGGATGTGGTTTCTTCTTTCGCTTCGTCATCTACTTTGGCCCGTCAGATTGAAGCGGGTGCGCCTGCGGATCTGTTTATTTCTGCCGATCAGAAATGGATGGATTATGCGGTTGATAAAAAAGCGATCGATACAGCTACACGTCAGACACTGCTCGGCAATAGCCTGGTCGTTGTAGCACCGAAAGCCAGCGAGCAGAAAGATTTCACCATCGACAGCAAAACCAATTGGACTTCACTGCTGAATGGCGGTCGCCTGGCGGTTGGCGATCCGGAACATGTTCCCGCTGGCATTTATGCAAAAGAAGCACTGCAAAAACTGGGCGCATGGGATACGCTCTCCCCGAAACTGGCTCCGGCGGAAGATGTTCGTGGCGCGCTGGCGTTGGTCGAACGCAATGAAGCGCCGTTGGGCATTGTTTACGGTTCTGACGCAGTTGCCAGCAAAGGGGTAAAAGTGGTTGCCACCTTCCCGGAAGATTCACATAAAAAAGTGGAATATCCGGTTGCTGTTGTGGAAGGGCATAACAATGCGACAGTGAAAGCATTTTATGATTATTTGAAAGGGCCGCAGGCTGCGGAAATCTTTAAACGTTACGGATTTACAACCAAGTAATGATACTGACCGATCCAGAATGGCAGGCAGTTTTATTAAGCCTGAAAGTTTCTTCCCTGGCTGTGCTGTTTAGCCTGCCGTTTGGGATCTTTTTTGCCTGGTTACTGGTGCGTTGCACGTTTCCGGGCAAAGCTCTGCTCGACAGCGTACTGCATCTACCGCTGGTGTTACCGCCCGTGGTCGTCGGTTACTTATTATTAGTTTCGATGGGACGGCGCGGATTTATCGGTGAACGTCTGTATGACTGGTTTGGTCTTTCTTTCGCGTTTAGCTGGCGCGGTGCGGTTCTCGCTGCCGCTGTCATGTCTTTTCCGCTGATGGTGCGGGCGATTCGTCTGGCGCTGGAAGGTGTTGATATCAAACTGGAGCAGGCCGCAAGAACACTGGGGGCCGGGCGCTGGCGAGTTTTCTTTACTATCACGTTACCGCTGACCTTACCGGGCATTATTGTTGGTACGGTACTGGCTTTTGCTCGTTCTCTCGGTGAGTTTGGTGCAACCATCACCTTTGTGTCGAACATTCCTGGCGAAACGCGAACTATTCCCTCTGCCATGTATACCCTGATCCAGACCCCCGGCGGGGAAAGTGGCGCGGCGAGACTGTGCATTATTTCTATTGCGCTGGCGATGATCTCCCTGTTGATTTCAGAATGGCTGGCCAGAATCAGCCGTGAACGGGCGGGGCGCTAATCATGCTGGAACTGAATTTTTCCCAGACGTTGGGCAACCATTGCCTGACCATTAATGAAACGCTGCCCGCCAATGGCATCACTGCTATCTTTGGCGTCTCCGGTGCCGGAAAAACTTCGCTGATTAACGCCATCAGTGGACTGACGCGCCCGCAAAAAGGGCGGATTGTCCTCAATGGGCGGGTACTAAATGATGCCGAAAAAGGTATATGCCTGACGCCGGAAAAGCGTCGCGTTGGCTATGTTTTTCAGGATGCGCGGCTGTTCCCGCATTACAAAGTGCGTGGCAATCTGCGCTACGGCATGTCGAAAAGTATGGTCGATCAGTTCGATAAGCTGGTGGCGCTTTTAGGCATTGAACCGTTGCTTGACCGTTTACCAGGCAGCCTGTCCGGAGGCGAAAAACAGCGCGTGGCGATTGGTCGGGCTTTGCTGACAGCACCGGAATTGCTGTTGCTGGATGAACCGCTGGCGTCACTGGATATTCCGCGTAAACGCGAACTGTTGCCTTATCTGCAACGGCTGACACGGGAAATCAACATTCCGATGTTGTATGTCAGCCATTCGCTGGATGAGATCCTCCATCTGGCAGACAGAGTGATGGTACTGGAAAACGGTCAGGTGAAAGCCTTTGGCGCGCTGGAGGAAGTGTGGGGCAGTAGCGTGATGAATCCGTGGCTGCCGAAAGAGCAACAAAGTAGCATTCTGAAAGTGACGGTGCTTGAGCATCATCCGCATTACGCGATGACCGCGCTGGCGCTGGGCGATCAGCATTTGTGGGTCAATAAGCTGGACGAACCGCTGCAAGCTGCGCTACGTATCCGCATTCAGGCTTCCGATGTTTCTCTGGTTTTACAACCGCCGCAGCAAACCAGCATTCGTAACGTATTGCGGGCAAAAGTTGTTAATAGTTATGACGACAACGGCCAGGTGGAAGTGGAGCTGGAAGTCGGCGGTAAAACGCTGTGGGCGCGTATCAGCCCGTGGGCCAGGGATGAACTGGCGATCAAACCAGGCCTGTGGCTGTACGCGCAAATTAAAAGTGTGTCGATAACCGCCTGATTAAATCAGGTGGCTATAAATGAACCGGGCAATGCTGTCGGTGGTGTTATCACCAATCACAATGTTGGCGCGCGCTTTTACCGCGTCATCGGCGTTGCCCATCGCCACGCCTGTACCAGCGGCTTCCAGCATACTGATATCATTAAAGTTATCGCCGAATGCCACGACGTTTTCCATCGACCAACCTTGTGCCTCAACCCATTTCGTCAAACGTTTACCTTTGCTGTTGCCGCCGCGTGCAATATCAACCTGATCGTGCCAGGACCATTCACACTCCAGTCCCAGTTCATGTTCGACATGCTTACCAAAATGCTGCAATTGCGGCAGGTCATCGTGCGTCAGGGCGAACTTCCATACGGCGTTAACTTGTTGCGCCGTTTCAGCCAGAGAAGCGACTTGTGTGAAAGTCGGACGCTGTTCCGGCGGCAGGGTTTGCGCCCAGTTAGACGTGCGAATGACATGCCCGGTCGGGTGCTCATAGACCATTGCATCATCGACATACATCAGACCGTGAATGTGGTGTTCATTCAGCATCTCAATGAGTTGCAGGGCTTTATTAACGGGCATTGGGTCCGCTTCCAGCACGGTTTTTGCATGATAATCATACAAATAGGTGCCATTACAGCAAATAGCAGGTGTATCCAGCGCCAGCGCCTGATAAAAAGGATGAATAGCGACGTGATGGCGACCTGTGACGATGATTAATTGATAGCCTGCTTCGCGAGCGCGGGCCAGGGCTTCTATCGATGATGGAAGCAAGGTCTTTTTCGGGGTCAATAAGGTGCCGTCTAAGTCGAGAGCAATCACGCGTGTGGTCATGGCGTATTCCAGATTAAGGTTAAGAATTTTCTTCTGCGCGAATGGTACACCGATACCACTATCGGACAAAATTCTGCGTTTTAATTCAGCATTCACCGCCAAAAGCGACTAATTTTAGCTGTTACAGTCAGTTGCTAAATGCAAAGGAGCATTCATGAAGCAAACAGTTTATATCGCCAGCCCTGAGAGCCAGCAAATTCACGTCTGGAACCTGAATCATGAAGGCGCACTGACGCTGACACAGGTTGTCGATGTGCCGGGGCAGGTGCAGCCGATGGTGGTCAGCCCGGACAAACGTTATCTCTATGTTGGTGTGCGCCCTGAGTTTCGCGTCCTGGCGTATCGTATCGCCCCGGACGATGGCGCATTGACCTTTGCCGCAGAGTCTGCGCTGCCGGGAAGTCCGACGCATATTTCCACCGATCACCAGGGGCAGTTTGTCTTTGTCGGTTCTTACAATGCGGGTAACGTGAGCGTAACGCGTCTGGAAGATGGCCTGCCAGTGGGCGTCGTCGATGTGGTCGAGGGGCTGGACGGTTGCCATTCCGCCAATATCTCACCGGACAACCGTACGTTGTGGGTTCCGGCATTAAAGCAGGATCGCATTTGCCTGTTTACGGTCAGCGATGATGGTCATCTGGTGGCGCAGGACCCTGCAGAAGTGACTACCGTTGAAGGGGCCGGCCCGCGTCATATGGTATTCCATCCAAACGAACAATATGCGTATTGCGTCAATGAGTTAAACAGCTCAGTGGATGTCTGGGAACTGAAAGATCCGCACGGCAATATCGAATGTGTCCAGACGCTGGATATGATGCCGGAAAACTTCTCCGACACCCGTTGGGCGGCTGATATTCATATCACCCCAGATGGTCGTCATTTATACGCCTGCGACCGTACCGCCAGTCTGATTACTGTTTTCAGCGTTTCGGAAGATGGCAGCGTGTTGAGTAAAGAAGGCTTCCAGCCAACGGAAACCCAGCCGCGCGGCTTCAATGTTGATCACAGCGGCAAGTATCTGATTGCCGCCGGGCAAAAATCTCACCACATCTCGGTATACGAAATTGTTGGCGAGCAGGGGCTACTGCATGAAAAAGGCCGCTATGCGGTCGGGCAGGGACCAATGTGGGTGGTGGTTAACGCACACTAACCGCTGATTTACCCGGCGCAGTCTCTTCTGCGCCGGTGTATTAACCTATCTCCTGTAACGCATGTCTCTGGCGTTCGACGATATTGGTCCACAAATTGTCTTTATCGTCAGTCCACAAATTAATCAGCAAGGCAAAAAAGCGTTCAGCTGCCGGAGAAAGCACGGCATCTTTGCGGCGAATAATCCCCAATGTCCGACGTATAACCGGTTCCACCAGCGGGATACCAATAATCGAAGAGTAGGGCGCATGAGGCATTGCCAGGCCTGGAAGCGCCGAAATCCCTAGTCCTGCCTCCACCAGTCCTAATGACGTCGAAAGATGACGCACTTCGTAAAACCAGTCCAGCTTCCAGGGCTTGTCGGCTAGCTGTTGTTCTATCAACAGTCGGTTGCCGCTGGAGGAGCGTACGCCAATCATTTTGTAACCCACTAACTCCTGCCATTCTACAAGCTGCTTTTTGGCCAATGGATGGTCACGCCGACAGGCCAGCACGAACGGCTCGTTGACCAGGGGGGTAAAATCAATGGATGAATTTGTGACGTTGTTCATGTTTATGCCAAAGTCTGATTCGTTACACAGCACCGATTCCATGCAATTATTCGTGCCTTGTTCCAGAATCCGCACTTTAATATTGGGATACAGCTCATTAAATTTACCAATTGCCAGTGGTAAAAAATAAAATACTGCGGTCGGAATACACGCTAACGTCACCATACCACGATGATAAGCATTCATATCACGAATATTAAAAAGCGTTTCATCGAATTTCTTTATTAATTCCCGCGCCTCCGGGAGCAACCTTTTTCCTGCTTTTGTTAACGTAACCTTGCGAGTTGTACGCTCAAATAGTTGAATATGTAAATCCTCCTCCATCTTTTTTATTCTTCGCGTTAATGCAGGTTGCGTAATATTGAGTAATTTAGCGGCATTGTTAAATGAACTGGACTCTGCCAGTATGACAAATGCCTTCATACTTGATAATTCATGCTTCATTATTACTCCGGAAAATGGAAGCGTCGATTTTGGGTGGCTGGCCGTTAAAAATTTTAACTGCATTTAGCCAACTTAAATTAATGAAAAAATGTTATTAATCGTTGAGCTAAAGTCATTAGAGATGCTTTGCCCTTAATGTAACCATATCGCAATAAGTTATGTTTTTAAATTGAGGGCATTATTATGAAAAAAATACCCTGCGTGATGATGCGAGGTGGAACCTCGAGGGGCGCGTTCCTGTTAGCGGAACATCTACCCGAAGATCAAACGCAGCGCGATAAAATATTGATGGCAATTATGGGTTCCGGTAACGATCTGGAAATTGACGGTATTGGCGGCGGTAATCCGCTGACCAGTAAAGTCGCCATTATTAGCCGCTCCAGCGATCCGCGTGCAGATGTCGATTATCTGTTTGCTCAAGTTATCGTCCATGAGCAACGTGTCGATACCACGCCTAACTGCGGCAATATGCTGTCTGGCGTTGGGGCATTCGCCATTGAAAATGGTTTGATTGCAGCGACTTCGCCAGTTACCCGCGTACGTATCCGCAACGTCAATACGGGTACGTTCATCGAAGCTGATGTGCAAACGCCAAATGGTGTTGTCGAGTACGAGGGTAGCGCCAGAATTGACGGCGTACCGGGTACTGCCGCACCGGTTGCGCTCACTTTCCTGAATGCCGCCGGAACCAAAACCGGAAAAGTCTTCCCGACGGATAATCAGATTGATTATTTTGACGATGTCCCGGTGACCTGTATCGATATGGCGATGCCAGTTGTCATTATTCCTGCTGAATATCTGGGAAAAACAGGCTATGAATTACCGGCGGAGCTGGATGCCGACAAAGCATTATTAGCCCGCATTGAATCTATCCGTCTACAAGCGGGTAAAGCAATGGGCTTAGGCGATGTCAGTAATATGGTTATCCCTAAACCTGTGCTTATTTCTCCAGCGCAGAAAGGCGGAGCAATTAATGTGCGTTATTTTATGCCGCATTCTTGCCATCGCGCGCTGGCGATAACCGGTGCTATTGCCATTTCCAGTAGTTGTGCATTGGAAGGCACCGTCACCCGACAAATCGTCCCTTCTGTAGGATACGGCAATATCAATATTGAACACCCCAGTGGTGCGCTCGACGTTCATTTAAGTAATGAAGGTCAGGATGCCACGACGTTACGCGCATCTGTTATTCGGACAACCAGAAAAATATTTTCCGGTGAAGTTTTTCTTCCCTGAAAAAATTCGTTGTCAGGATAAGGACAATCAATAAAGGACTTCTGTATGAGTCATACAGAAAGAACAGGATTTTAAATGAATAAAAAATCGTTATGGAAGCTAATTCTGATATTAGCGATCCCATGTATTATTGGCTTTATGCCAGCTCCGGCAGGATTAAGCGAACTGGCGTGGGTGCTTTTTGGTATTTACCTGGCGGCCATTGTGGGGCTGGTTATCAAGCCTTTCCCGGAACCTGTCGTACTGTTAATTGCCGTTGCTGCCTCAATGGTGGTGGTCGGTAACTTATCCGACGGTGCGTTTAAGACCACCGCCGTATTAAGTGGTTACTCTTCAGGTACCACCTGGCTGGTGTTCTCGGCGTTTACCTTAAGCGCCGCATTTGTGACCACCGGCTTAGGTAAACGTATAGCCTATCTGCTGATTGGTAAAATCGGTAACACCACGCTGGGTCTGGGTTACGTTACGGTATTCCTCGATCTGGTACTGGCTCCGGCAACACCGTCTAACACCGCGCGTGCGGGCGGCATTGTGTTACCGATCATCAACAGCGTGGCGGTGGCTTTGGGGTCAGAACCGGAAAAAAGCCCGCGTCGTGTTGGACATTACCTGATGATGTCCATTTACATGGTCACCAAAACCACCAGCTATATGTTCTTTACCGCAATGGCGGGGAACATTCTGGCGCTGAAAATGATCAACGATATTCTGCACCTGCAAATTAGCTGGGGTGGATGGGCGCTGGCCGCCGGATTGCCGGGTATCATTATGCTGCTGGTCACCCCGCTGGTGATTTACACCATGTATCCGCCAGAAATTAAGAAGGTGGATAACAAAACCATCGCCAAAGCGGGCCTTGCCGAACTGGGACCGATGAAAATCCGCGAAAAAATGCTGCTCGGTGTCTTCGTGCTGGCGCTGCTGGGCTGGATTTTCAGTAAGTCACTGGGGGTTGATGAATCCACCGTGGCAATCGTTGTTATGGCGACTATGCTGCTGCTGGGTATCGTTACCTGGGAAGACGTGGTTAAAAATAAAGGCGGCTGGAATACCTTAATCTGGTACGGCGGTATTATCGGCTTAAGCTCCTTATTATCGAAAGTTAAATTCTTCGAATGGTTAGCTGAAGTCTTTAAAAATAACCTGGCATTTGATGGTCACGGTAACGTTGCTTTCTTCGTTATTATTTTCCTCAGCATTATCGTGCGTTATTTCTTCGCTTCCGGTAGTGCCTATATCGTTGCCATGTTACCGGTATTTGCCATGCTGGCGAACGTCTCCGGCGCACCGTTAATGTTAACCGCGCTGGCACTGTTGTTCTCCAACTCCTATGGCGGCATGGTTACTCACTATGGCGGCGCGGCAGGTCCGGTCATCTTTGGCGTGGGTTATAACGATATTAAATCCTGGTGGTTGGTCGGTGCGGTACTGACGATATTAACCTTCCTGGTGCATATCACCCTTGGCGTGTGGTGGTGGAATATGCTGATCGGCTGGAACATGCTGTAAATATACTCGTCATACTTCAAGTTGCATGTGCTGCGTCTGCGTTCGCTCACCCCAGTCACTTACTTATGTAAGCTCCTGGGGATTCACTCGATTGTCGCCTTCCTGCAACTCGAATTATTTAGAGTATATCCATTTATTATCTTTCTGCGCACTTCTCGGTGCGCAGATATCTGGAGCATTTGATGATCAAGTTATCTGAAAAAGGCGTGTTTCTCGCCAGTAATAACGAAATAATTGCCGAAGAACATTTCACCGGCGAAATTAAAAAAGAAGAAGCAAAAAAAGGCACTATTGCCTGGTCTATTCTCTCTTCTCATAATACGTCCGGAAATATGGATAAACTTAAAATTAAGTTTGATTCATTAGCCTCTCACGATATTACCTTTGTTGGTATTGTACAGACCGCTAAAGCGTCCGGTATGGAACGTTTCCCGCTGCCGTATGTGCTGACCAACTGCCATAACTCACTTTGCGCCGTCGGCGGCACCATTAACGGTGATGACCATGTTTTTGGTTTATCGGCGGCTCAGCGTTATGGCGGTATTTTTGTGCCTCCGCATATTGCGGTCATCCATCAATATATGCGTGAGATGATGGCAGGCGGCGGCAAAATGATCCTCGGGTCAGACAGCCACACCCGTTACGGTGCATTAGGGACAATGGCAGTCGGTGAGGGCGGCGGCGAGTTGGTAAAACAGCTGCTTAATGACACCTGGGATATCGACTATCCGGGAGTTGTTGCGGTGCATCTGACCGGAAAACCAGCGCCGTATGTGGGGCCACAGGATGTGGCGCTGGCTATCATCGGTGCCGTGTTCAAAAACGGCTACGTCAAAAACAAAGTGATGGAATTCGTAGGTCCCGGTGTTGCTGCGCTCTCTACCGATTTCCGTAACAGCGTTGACGTTATGACCACGGAAACGACCTGTTTAAGTTCTGTCTGGCAAACCGATGAAGAAGTCCATAACTGGCTGGCGCTGCACGGTCGCGGCCAGGATTACTGCCAGCTTAACCCTCAACCGATGGCGTACTACGATGGCTGCATCAGCGTTGATTTAAGCGCCATCAAACCAATGATTGCGCTGCCGTTCCACCCGAGCAACGTGTATGAAATCGACATGCTGAACCAGAACCTGACCGACATTCTGCGTGAGATTGAAATTGAGTCCGAACGCGTGGCGCACGGTAAAGCCAAACTCTCGCTGCTGGATAAAGTGGAAAATGGTCGCCTGAAAGTGCATCAGGGGATTATCGCGGGCTGTTCTGGCGGTAACTACGAAAACGTCATCGCGGCGGCGAATGCACTGCGCGGTCAATCCTGTGGCAATGACACCTTCTCGTTAGCGGTTTACCCGTCATCACAGCCGGTGTTTATGGATTTAGCCAAAAAAGGCGTGGTAGCAGATTTGATTGGCGCAGGCGCAATCATCAGAACCGCGTTCTGCGGCCCATGCTTTGGCGCGGGCGATACGCCAATCAACAACGGTTTGAGTATTCGCCACACCACGCGTAACTTCCCGAACCGCGAAGGCTCTAAGCCAGCCAATGGGCAGATGTCAGCGGTGGCGTTGATGGACGCTCGTTCTATCGCTGCGACTGCGGCAAACGGTGGCTATTTAACCTCTGCCAGCGAACTTGATTGCTGGGACAACGTACCGGAGTACGCCTTCGATGTAACTCCGTATAAAA
The DNA here is from genome assembly GCF_046487395.1 of Escherichia sp. WS1450. NCBI lineage: Bacteria > Pseudomonadati > Pseudomonadota > Gammaproteobacteria > Enterobacterales > Enterobacteriaceae > Escherichia > Escherichia sp. WS1450. The sequence goes on along the minus strand of NZ_JBJQJO010000008.1, from coordinate 3,793 downwards.
ACCGTGTTTATCAGGGCTTTGTGAAAGGGGCGACCCAGCAACCATTGATTTACGGACCGAACATAAAAGACTGGCCAGAATTGGGGGCGCTAACTGACAATATCGTCCTCAAAGTGTGCTCGAAGATCCTCGACGAAGTGACCACCACCGACGAACTGATCCCTTCCGGTGAAACCTCTTCTTATCGTTCAAATCCGATTGGTCTGGCGGAGTTTACCCTGTCACGCCGCGATCCAGGTTATGTTGGCAGAAGTAAAGCGACTGCTGAGCTGGAAAATCAGCGTCTGGCGGGGAATGTCAGCGAGCTGACAGAGGTGTTTGCGCGCATTAAGCAGATTGCTGGTCAGGAGCATATTGATCCGCTGCAAACTGAAATTGGCAGCATGGTCTATGCGGTGAAACCAGGCGATGGTTCAGCGCGTGAGCAGGCGGCGAGCTGCCAGCGTGTGATTGGCGGTCTGGCGAATATTGCCGAGGAGTACGCGACTAAACGCTACCGTTCTAACGTCATCAACTGGGGGATGTTACCGCTGCAGATGGCGGAAGCACCAACGTTTGAAGTGGGGGATTACATTTACATCCCTGGCATTAAAGCAGCGCTGGATAATCCGGGTACGACGTTTAAAGGTTATGTGATCCATGAAGATGCGCCGGTAACGGAAATTACGCTTTACATGGAAAGCCTGACGGCCGAAGAGCGCGAGATTATCAAGGCGGGTAGTTTGATTAACTTCAATAAAAACCGTCAGATGTAAAAAAGGCGCTATGAAATATAGCGCCCTGTTTCATTAACCCGATGGTTCAGACTATCGGGTTTTCTTTTTTACTTCTTCGCCTCTGCAACCACTTTACTACCCACGCCGCGGTTATTGTATTCCCACATGCGGTTGTAGTTAGTGTCATTCAGATTGCGTTGTATTTCGTCGCTATCGTCAACGCTGCCGGTGTTACCTGCGAATGGACGATTGGAAATCACCGCATCGGCCCACGGTTTCGCCGTGTTAAAACCTTCGTTGATGGCGCTATCACGGATCACCACCTGACCGTTGGTATTGGCATCAACATCCAGCGAGCGACCCAGTTGCGCCACGCCATCACCGGAAGCATTGAAACGGCTGTTTACGGCGAGGAAACCGTAATAGATGTTAGACAGCGTAGCCGGTGCAAACACATACGCTTCTTGCTGAGTACGTGAGTTCACCACGCGGAATTCGGTGTTATCGAACACCACTGCGCCGCGACCAGAAACGATATCCACATCCCCTTCAATGTAACTGTTGGTCACCAGAGTACGCGGCTGACGGTTGGTTTCCAGACGGTTTTGCACACCACTGTTGGTGACAAAGAAGGTATTTTGACGACCGAGAATGTTGACGTTATTGATCTGCACTTTGTCGCCATCAGTACGCAGTGCCACCGCCGGATGGTTACCTGCATCTACGCTATCGCCCAGCGTGTTTTCGATGGTCAGGTTTTGCAGTTGCAGGCCATTGTTTTGTGACCAGAAGACCGCAGAGCAGAGAACGCCGATACTGTCGCTGCGTTTGCTCTGGCAGCTATCGTACATATACCACGCTGGTTTACCTGGCATATATTTGCCGCGCGGGTTGACGTCATGACGCCAGTCGGCAGGGCTCATGCCCCCATCAAGGGAAAGCCCAATCTTCACATCAATCGGTTTTTCACCTGTACCGTACAGAGTAATTCCACCCGGAGCGGCAGGGACATATACCGTTCCCTGATACTCACCAGGCATCACGGCAATATACTGGCGCTTGTTGGTGCGCTTGATAATTGCCGCATCTACCGCCGCCTGAATCGTGGTATGCGTTACACCTTGAGTACCCGCCGGGCCGACAACAAAGTCAGGTTGCGCAGGCAGGGTAATCGGGGAAGGATTCCACGCTGCCGCACCTGGTGTCAGGGATGCAAAATAGTGTTGAGCATCGAAATTCTGCGCTTCTTTTGCCGACAGAATCGGGCGAGAAGAGGTACCAGGCGCGGTTTGATCAGAAGGACGTTGATCGGGCGGTGTTGAGCTACAGGCGGTCAGCGTCACGCCAAAAGCCAATGCCAGCGCCAGACGGGAAACTGAAAATGTGTTCACAGGTTGCTCCGGGCTATGAAATAGAAAAATGAATCCGTTGAAGCCTGCTTTTTTATACTAAGTTGGCATTATAAAAAAGCATTGCTTATCAATTTGTTGCAACGAACAGGTCACTATCAGTCAAAATAAAATCATTATTTGATTTCAATTTTGTCCCACTCCCTGCCTCTGTCATCACGATACTGTGATGCCATGGTGTCCGACTTATGCCCGAGAAGATGTTGAGCAAACTTATCGCTTATCTGCTTCTCATAGAGTCTTGCAGACAAACTGCGCAACTCGTGAAAGGTAGGCGGATCCCCTTCGAAGGAAAGACCTGATGCTTTTCGTGCGCGCATAAAATACCTTGATACTGTGCCGGATGAAAGCGGTTCGCGACGAGTAGATGCAATTATGGTTTCTCCGCCAAGAATCTCTTTGCATTTATCAAGTGTTTCCTTCATTGATATTCCGAGAGCATCAACATGCAATGCTGTTGGGATGGCAATTTTTACGCCTGTTTTGCTTTGCTCGACATAAAGATATCCATCTACGATATCAGACCACTTCATTTCGCATAAATCACCAACTCGCTGCCCGGTAACAACAGCCAGTTCCATTGCAAGTCTAAGCCAACATGGTGATGATTCTGCTGCTTGATAAATTTTCAGGTATTCGTCAGCCGTAAGTCTTGATCTCCTTACCTCTGATTTTGCTGCGCGAGTGGCAGCGACCGGGTTTGTTGTTATATGGCCTTCAGCTATTGCCTCTCGGAATGCATCGCTCAGTGTTGATCTGATTAACTTGGCTGACGCCGCCTTGCCCTCGTCTATGTATCCATTGAGCATTGCTGCAATTTCTTTTGTGGTGATGTCTTCAAGTGGAACATCAGGTAGCCCCCTCCTTATTGCTTTAATTTTGCTCATGTAATTTATAAGTGTCTTCTGCTTGATTCCTCTGCTGGCGAGGATTTTTTCGTAGCGATCAAGCCATGAATGTAACGTAACAGAATTATCACTGTTGATTCTCGCTGTCAGAGGCTTGTGTTTGTGTCCTGAAAATAACTCAATGTTTGCCTGTATTGCTTCAGTAATTGCTATCCTCCTGTCTCTGCCTAATCCGAACTCTTTACCCGTCCTTGGGTCCCTGTAGCAGTAATATCCATTGTTTCTTATATAAAGGTTAGGGGGTAAATCCCGGCGCTCATGACTTCGCCTTCTTCCCATTTCTGATCCTCTTCAAAAGGCTACCTGTTACTGGTCGATTTAAGTCAACCTTTACCGCTGATTCGTGGAACAGATACTCTCTTCCATCCTTAACCGGAGGAGGGAATATCCTGCATTCGCGCACCCATCGACGAACTGTTTCAAGGCTTCTTGGGCGTCGCTGGCGAGCGTTCCACTCCTGAAGTGTCAAGTACATCGCAAAGTCTCCGCAATTACACGCAAGAAAAAGCCGCATTGATGCGGCGATGGTAGGTCTGGATATCATTGAGCAATGAACAGGCCTCATCGAGTGTGAGGCTGTATGGCTCTATTATTTCACCTCTTGTTGTGACATTGTTGAAAAATGGATACCAGCTCGTTGCTGCCAGATGATCCAACCGAGAGTCATATCCCATGCCATGTATTCGTTATCGCCGTTTTTTGCTCTCCGACGATCGACTGTTTTACCGAAACGCTTTTCCATAAATAATTCATAGGCTGC